>CAYXVW010000029.1:0-10778 GCA_964468695.1 uncultured Balneolaceae bacterium
ATGATATTACAAAAGATACGCATCCCCTTGAAGCACGTATGGGATGGCTCACCAAGCTCGAAAAGGGAGATTTCATTGGTCGGTCAGCGCTCAAAAAGAAGAAAGAAAAAGATCTCGAACGAAAGCTGGTTGGCTTTATAATTGAAGATAAACGGTCAATCCCGCGCTCTGGATATGATATTCTGGATGAAGACGATAATGAGATTGGATTTGTAACAAGCGGAACACGTTCTATTACTCTGGATAAAAATATTGGAATGGGCTATGTGAAAAAAGAATTTGCTGAACAAGATGAAACTATATTCATAAAAATTCGAAACAAAAAGGCGAAAGCCATTGTTGAACAGCCACCCTTTATTGATAAGTAAGTGGCGGGAATACTGAAATTAAAGAACTTAGATGAGTAACAATATAGATGTATTTATTTCCTCTCAATCTTTTCAGGAAGAGGAATTGAGAGAGAAAACAGTAGTGGTAATAGATGTTTTAAGGGCTAGCTCGACAATGGTCACTGCCTTGGATAACAATGCTAAAGGCGTTATTCCCGTTGCAGATATGGATGATGCCAGCAAAATATCTCAAAACCTTAATTCTCCCAATTTTCTTTTAAGCGGAGAAAAAAACGGTGTTAAAATAGAAGGATATGATCTTGGAAATTCTCCACTTGACTATACTTCTGATGTAGTAAAGGACAAAACAATCATCCTCAATACTACAAACGGAACCAAAGCAATTAAGCGCGCGTCACTGGCAAACAAAGTTGTAATTGGTTCTTTTTTGAATTTGAGAACCGTTGTCGAGTATTTGCAAAAGGTAGAGTCTGAGATTGTACTGGTATGTGCCGGCTGGCATGATCGTCTGGCCCTTGAGGATTTACTTTGTGCTGGAAATATTATTTACGAACTTACAGGCGGATCACTATCGGCCAAAGCACAGGATGGAGCGAAAGTAGCTTTTGGTCTTTATGAAAAATTTGGTGATGATATAGAAAGTACGATAAAGTCATCAAACTATGCTGTTCGACTCAAAGATATTGTGAGCGAAGAAGACTTGTTGTATTGCTGTCAACGTAATATTATGCAGGTTCTTCCGGCAATGAATGAAGGAATAATATCAGATATCCATGGCAAAAAAGAGTAGTTCGGGCGGATTCCTCGGAGGCATCTCCGAAGCCCGGAAAATGGAAATAATTGGCATCTTGGTAATGTCTTTGGGAGGCCTGATTGGGTTAAGTATATTAAGCTATAATGCCTCTGATTACACCCTTATCCAATCTCTGTCTACTGAAAGCCTGTTTAGCATAGATCGAGGGCCGGCACTGCGTATCCAAAATGGACTGGGCGTTATAGGAGCATATCTTTCCCACTTTTTTGTCTATAAGTTGTTTGGGTATGTAAGTCTCATCATCCCTATTGTTATCTTCTTTTACGGCTGGTTTATTTTCCGTAATCGTGAAATTTATCAGTTGCTTTGGCCTACCGCTTATGCCATTTGGAGTATGGTCTTGATTTCTACCATCTTAGGTTGGTTTAATACGGAGTACGATTGGTATTCATCCGTATGGAGTGGAGAGGCAGGAATCGGGACCGCACGTATACTTCAAAATATTACGGGTATCGGGTCTATTGTTATTTTGACTGTTTTTCTTATTACAACGCTTTTAGCCCTACTTGATCGGGATCTGCAGGCAACGGTAGACAGGGTTAAAGGATGGGCTTATGACATTAAGTCTTCGTTTAATAATTGGCAGGAAGATCGGCAGCAGCAAAAAGAGGCAAAGAAAAAAGAGAAAGAAAAAGCGGCACAGCAGAAAAAGGTAAGGCAGCATCAAGAGGCCGAGCAGCGAATGCGGCAGCAGTCTAATTCCGATAATAATACAGAAAGATCCGTTCAGGAAAGAACATCAACACCTGAGCCTGAACAGCATGAAAAGGAACGGTCTATTGATGAGATTGTCGAACAATCACAGCAGCAGGATCGGGAACGCATGAGACGCCAACAGGAACAGGTTAAGTCGCTGGATCAGCGGCCCAGAGCCGATATCGAGAAGAAGAAAGTTGCTGAGGAGGAAGACGATGATGTTGATATATCGGTATATGTTGGGGAAGGAGATGAGCAGGCGGATGAAAGAGAACTTGACAAGCAGAATCAGGATAAGGCAAAAGAAGTACCCAGGGTTAAGTATAAGTTCCCAACTATTGATCTCCTGGATTCGCCGCCGAATGAAGGAAATGAGGTGGACCTGGAGGAAATTAAGGAGAATAAGCGCATTATCCTCGATAAGCTAAAGCGTCATAAGATAGAGATCCGGAGCATTAATGCTATCGTAGGACCCACGGTAACGCTTTATGAGCTGGATCCGGCCCCGGATGTCAAGATCAGCAAAATTGAAAGTTATGCCAACGACCTGAAGATGGCAACAGCCGCTAAGGGATTGCGTATCATGGCACCCATCCCGGGAAGATCTGCAGTGGGTATTGAGGTTCCAAACGGTAAACGGGAGACTGTCTATCTCAAGTCGGTTTTGAATACGAAAAAATTTGTAGAAAGTGATTATGAGCTACCTATAGCATTCGGGAAAACCATCGAAAACGATGTGTTTATGGTGGATCTGAGCCTGATGCCACACTTGCTGATGGCCGGAGCAACCGGATCGGGTAAAACAGTGGGTATTAATACGATCATCACCTGCTTGCTGTATAAATGCCATCCCGATGATCTTAAATTTGTATTGATTGATCCCAAGAAAATTGAATTATCTTTGTTCCAAAAAATTGAGACCCAGTTTCTGGCAACAATACCGGGTGCCGATGAGCCTATTGTAACGGATACCAGTCGGGCCCAGGAGACGCTGGAGAGTCTTACCAAAGAGATGGATGAGCGATATGATCTGCTCAAAGACGGCATGGTACGCGATATTCGTGCTTACAACAAAAAATTTGATAATGGTGAGCTGGACGAAGAGGAAGGCCACCGCCACCTGCCCTATATCGTGGTGATTATTGATGAGCTAGCCGACCTGATGATGACGGCCGGTAAGCAAATTGAAGAACCTATTGCCCGGCTTGCACAGCTGGCCCGTGCCGTAGGTATCCACTTGGTTGTGGCCACACAGCGACCTTCCGTAAATGTGGTAACAGGAACTATTAAGGCAAACTTTCCGGCCCGTCTTGCGTATCAAGTAGCTTCGAAGGTTGATTCCCGAACGATTCTTGATACCGGTGGTGCCGACCAGCTCATCGGAAATGGTGATATGCTTTTCACCAATGGCGGTGGAATGACACGAATACAGAATGCTTTTGTGTCCACCGAAGAAGTTGAAAAGATAACGGATTTCATCGGAAATCAGAGAGGATATAATAATAAGTACGAATTACCTGTTATTAATGAAGAATCTTCGAGTGGAGATATACCGGATCCACTGGAAGATATAGATGAACTGTTCGAATCGGCGGCAAAAATTATTGTACTACACCAGCAGGGGTCGGTATCGTTGTTACAGCGAAAGCTCAAGATTGGTTACAATCGAGCGGGCCGTATTATTGATCAGCTGTTTAATGCTGGCGTCGTAGGGCCGTATCAGGGTAGCACTGCACGCGATGTTTTGGTTGAAGATGAAGAGGAATTAGAAGAGTTACTGGATGAACTGGACGAATTTGAGCGATAGATTAGTACAATTCTTAATTACAGCACTCCTTTTGGGAGGACTTCCCGTAATGGCCGGGGCTCAGGATGCGCCATTCGAACAATTGAAAATGAAGTTTGAAGATGGACAGATCTTTTCGGCTGATTTTCATCATCAGTCGGTCGATTCTTATACGCAAGATACGGTTTCGAATAACGGGTTAATATGGGTAGGGAACGAGGATTATAAAGTGCGTACTGACCAGCAGACGGTTGTAGTGGATGGAAAGATATCAACGGTTTTTGACAGAAATCGAAACAGGGTAATCATCAGTAAATATGAGCCTTCTGAAGATGATTTTGCTCCTTCCCGTATTCTAAATGGAATTGATTCTACTTTTACCGTAACTGAGGAAATGAAACAGGGTAACCAGTTTTATATCCAATTGACCTCGGAAGATCCTTTTGCTATTTATAAAAAAGTAGAGATTGTCCTTTCCGAAGCGCTGATACCTCAACAGATTCGTGCGGTGGATCCGGTGGATAATATCATTACTACTGAGTTTAAAAATGGTACGTTTCTTCCGTCTGAAGAAGAACTGTTTGAACTTGACTACCCGGATAGTGTGGAACTCATCGACATGCGGGACTAAGCAAAGACTAGGATATAAATCCGGGAATCCGGTTAATAATTTATGGTAAAACGAATCATTAAAATTGTTCTTGCTCTTACTCTCGGGGCAATATTTCTATGGCTTGCTTTTCGAAATGTCCGCTTACAAGAAGTATGGGAGTATGCGCAGGATATTCAATTCGGATGGGTTTTTCCCTTTGCCGTAGCAGCATTTTGCAGCCACTTATTTCGGGCAGAGCGCTGGCGTTTACTTATAGAGCATGACAAGGAAGAAATTGATCGTGTTACGCTTGTTTCCGGAGTACTGGTTGGATACCTAATGAATATTGTGGGTCCACGTCTGGGAGAGGTGTCCAGACCGATGTATGTAGCTAAAAAGGAAGGTCTCAGTACTTCAAAATTAATGGGTACCATCGTGCTGGAGCGTATCGTAGATATTCTGGTGATGGTTTTTTTAATGTTCGTAGTATCCGTTTATCTAATCTCCGATTTCAATCTGTTAAAACAGATATTTGGTGATGAAACCATTAACTTTTTGACTAATGAATCAAGCTTACTGACCTATGGGTGGACGATTCTGTTTGTTTTATTGGTAGCTTTTGTCGGGTACCTGCTGGTTCGATTTATATTATATTTGGGAACCAGGTTTGAAGTTCTTCAGGGTTGGATAGAACGGGCCAGGGAAGCACTCGTTATGTTTAAAAATGGAGTACTCTCTGCTCGTGAAGTAGAACATTGGTGGCAATTTGTATTTTATACCGTGCTTATTTGGTTCTGTTATACCCTAATGACCTATATTCCCTTCTGGATGTTCGATATGCAGGAGGTCTATCGTTTGGATATGCTGGATGCGTTAGTTATAACGGTTATTTCAGCTATCGGTATCGCCATCCCTTCTCCGGGAGGACTGGGAACGTACCATTACTTTGTTAAGCAGTCGCTTTTGGTGCTTTTTGCGGTTCCTGCTGTTACGGGGATAGCCTATGCTACGGTAACCCATGCCAGCATGGTACTCTTTGTGGGAAGTATTACTCCCATTGTGCTCTTTATTGATAAGTTGCGATCTACAAAAGCGGGCAAACCCGTCATATAGTATCGCCTGTTATATTTATTGAAACAGAATAGATTAAAAGCGGTATAAAAAGCAGATAAACGGGCTGTCTTTTTGTTATTGGTTGATAAAAAATTAGTACCTTAGAAACAGATTTCTCCAGGCATTAAGCAATTAGTTTAGTATAGACAATATGAATCGTATTTTAACTGTTGTACTTTTTTTTCTTGTTTCAGTAATTGCTGCAAATCCACTATTTGCACAAGATAGAGAGAGTGATGACTCTATGCTCCCGGAAATAGATCCGCAGGATATAGAGATCCGTAGCCAGTTTCAGGCCCGGTTCCCGGGACTTCGCAGACAGCCGATATTAGGATTTGAACCTACCTCCCGCGTTTATGAAGTGGATCCTGACCGTATGCCTTATATTGAATCAGATGAAGATAGGGTGGCGAATCTGCCCATAAGTGAACTTTCCCGTCCCGATGCGCCTCCTTATACCCCATTACACTATTCCCCTGATATCAATGCATTTGCCCGGGGAGGAGCAGGTAATTATTTGAGTTCTGAGGCAAACTTTTGGGGTGTTACACGGCTGAGTAACCAAAGCTATATCGGCGGAGATCTGGACTTTTCTTCATCCGATGGACATCTTGAAAATCAGCAGAGTAGTTTCCGCTTTTTAAAGGCTAATGGAGAATTTGCGTCCAAGCTGAGTGATAAAACCCGGTTAGATCTTGATGTGGGACTTCAGAACAGTTTTAATCATTTATTTAATGTTAATTCTTCCGGTTTCGATGTCCCTGAAAGTCCGCGGAAGGAGTACGGTGGAGTTAACCTAGGAGTAGAACTGCAGGGACTGCAGAACGGTGTCGAAGGCTGGAATGTACAGGCAAACGCCCGGTATTATGATGTTGAAACCATGGCCGGTGATCTTTCAATGGCTTCCGAAGAGGGAGTGTATAATGCCTTGCTTTCAAAACGGTGGGCGGGCCCTAATACCGATGAAACATTTACCGCTAAGCTGGGTGGCGCCTTGGGTGACTATAGCAATACCTTGGCAAGTAATCAGTGGATGACGGGACAGGTCGGGGTAGAATATTCCCGGTTATTTAATTACGAAACGCATATAATGGTTGATGCCAGCGTCTACTATGGGTCGGATGCATTTGAGGACAAGATTTATTTTGCCCCGAGAGCTAAATTTGTCCAACCCATGATTGAAGCCATAACATTTACCGCAACCGTGGGAGCAAAGCCCTATGTTAAAACATCAGAGCAATTACATACGTCAAATCGCTTCTTAAATCCGGGCCATGAATTTCGCCATTCATACCGAATGTACGGGGTGACAGAACTGGAGATTAATTATTCTGATGTCGGAACACTAACGGGAGGAATACGCTATGAAGATATTGAAAACTATCCCATATTTGAGCGAGAGACTAATGCACTGGCTCCCGGACAGCCGCTTTTTTATAAAGTTCGCTATGATGATGTGGCTAAAGCGCAGGTGTTCGCGAGTCTTTCGCATCAGGTAGTTCCGGAAAAATTTTGGTTAAATGGAAAAGTGTATGCCCAAGCCCCTGATGTTAAGGATGGGGGGCGAATCCCATTTACTGAAAAGTTGGGTGGTACTTCCGGCTTTAGCTTGCGATTGTTTGACCGCGCAACCATCCAGGGATGGGCGGATTATATTGGTCCTCGAAGAAATGGTCGCGGGGATACGCTTGAAGAGTATATTTTGCTAGGTGGCCAGTTCGATCTTTCCATAACGGATAACATTGGTATTTATGCCAAGGCAGTTAATTTACTGGATCAGGAATATCAGAAATGGGAAGGATATACGGAACGCCCCATGCAAGTTTACGGTGGAATTACAGTTAAGCTATAGATTATTTATATAGTAATGGAGAAGAAATTTCTAAAAGCGTTTGCCGATGTGGTGCGTGAAGAAGTGGCTCGGAAAAATAAAGTAAAAATTAACGGCTTGGGAATATTTAAGCTTGAACATCAAAAGCAGTTCCAAAAGCAGTATGAAAATGGACGTGTAGTTATGATGCCCCCCAAAGATCGTATCAGATTTATATCGGAAAATTAGTGCTACAATGACAACGATCGACAGAGAACAATTAATAAATTCACTGGTTGAGCGAACGGGTATGGACCGATCATCGGTAGCTCAGCAGCTTGAAAAATTAGAAAGCCGTATTCAAAAGGCCAAGACAGCAGAAGCTCCTTTTGAAATTGAAAACTTTGGAACCTTTACAACTGTTGAAAATCAGCTGGAATTCATCCCGGATGAGGTACTGCAGACGGAGATTAACAATAGATATGCGGGGATGAAACCTATCGAACTGATTGAGGCGTTTAAAAGTCCGGAAGGAGAACCCGTTCCGGTTGCCGATAGTCCGATAGAACAATCGGATGTGAAGGAATATGAGAAAAAGCCATCCGATCAGCCTGAAGATGAGGGCAAGGAAGAATCTCCAAAAGAACAGCCCGCAAAACTCAAAGAAGAACCCGTTCCGGTTGCGGAGCATCCGCAGACACCAAAAACGGAGGAAGAACCACAGCAGTCTGAGAAAGAGAAAATCGCTGCACCACCTGTGGGTAGCGCTTCAACGAAAGATCAAACAGAGGAAAAAGCCAAAGAAACTACTGGAAAAAAAGGAAAACGTCCGGCAAAGGACCCAATAGGACAAACCGTTTTAGTAATTGCTTTAATTTTAGGTTTGGCCATAGCAGGATGGATGGCCTATGACTTTGGATTATTTGGTAGTGGAGCTACAAGTAATGAATCGCCAGATAATACTCAACAGTCTGCTATTGGACAGTCGCAAGAGACAGATTTAGGGCCGGAATCTTCTATAGGACAAACTGAAGGAGAAGAAGAAAGTGGTGGACAAGAAGAACTCCAGGTCGAAGAAAACGGTGAATCGGGCAATGAATCCCTGCCTTCCTCCGTTGAATCTGATGAGCCGTATGGACTGTATGGTAATATTCAGGAAGCCGCTGGAAATTATTATACTATAGTAGTACACTCAATGCAGACAATTTCGCAAGCTGAAGAAAAGCAGCAAGAAGTGTTGGAACAGGATAATTATCGCACTGAAATAAAAGAAGCGAATGTCAATGGAAGTACGTATTATCGAATCGGAATTGGACAGTTTGAGACCATAGACGCTGCCCAAAAGGCAGCCGAAGAATTACCGGAGCCATATAGAAGCAATAACTTTATCAGCCGTTTTTAACCATTTATTCGAATTCTATAATAAAATCTTATGCAAGCGTTTTTACTATTTTTGATACAGTCTCAGCCGGATACAGCGGATACTAATGCAGTTGCCGATACGTTAGGGATGGCGGCGCAACAGGAAAGCATGTCTATGTTTGAATTGCTCGCAGAAGGCGGCGTGCTTATGATTCCGCTCTTTATTTTATCTGTTTTAGCCATTTTTGTAATTGCGGAAAGATGGCGAACCCTCAATAATACCCATATTGAGATCGACGGTTTTCTTCGAACCGTTGAGGGCATGCTTAAAGACGGCGACCGACAGCGGGCACTAACCTATTGCGATGGTATTGACAAGCCGTTGGCCCGCATTCTAAAGGCAGGAATACAGCGTTTGGGGCGACCCATACGGGATATTGAAGATGCCATTAGCAATGCCGGAAAGAAAGAGATATTTCATTTGGAAAAGAGAATGAATTGGCTGGCGACCATTGCCGGTGTAGCCCCGTTGGTTGGTTTTACCGGAACGGTTACCGGAATGATTGAGGCGTTTATGGATATTCAATCGCTGCAGGGTAATGTTAATCCCAGTGTATTGGCCGGAGGAATTTGGGAAGCACTTATAACAACGGCGACGGGACTGATTGTTGGTATTATTGCCTATGGTTTTTATAACTTTTTGCTGGGAAAAATTAATCGTACGGTGCATGAACTTGAAAATGCCTCTGCCGATTTTATTGACATGTTACAGGGGCCATCCAATAAAAAAGAGAAACAAGCCCAGAGGGTACAGTAATGGATTTTCGAGATGATGACAATCGAATGGAGCCATTGACGATGTTTTCACAATCGTCACTGACAGATATTGTGCTCCTCCTGCTTATATTCTTTCTATTAACTTCATCTTTTGTAACGAACTTTGGAATCAAAGTAAATATTCCAGAAGCAGAGACCGGTGCACAAACGGAGTCTCTGTTTATCAATGTTGCAGTAACAAAAGAAGGTGACTTTTTTGTTGATGGGAACCAGGTAAGCAGAGGTATGCTGGCATCTGAACTCCGTAAGGCAAAAGATAACAAACCGGAAAGCACCCTCGTTTTGCGGGCCGATAAAGATGCTATTGTGGATAATGCCGTACGAGTGATGAATGTAGCGAAAGCCCTTGAGCTCAATATTGTAATGGCTACTGAACAGAACAACCAATAAGAATTATGGAATTTCCATCACTACATGAAGAAGACCGCTTTGCCCTGCAAGTAACGGGAGGAGTACATGTAGTGCTGGTGATTATTTTTCTACTGTATACCTTTAATATACAAACAACTGCACGCCCTTCTTTTATTGAGGTGGAATTCGGAGAATTACAGTCGGGTATGCCGGCGGAGTATGCCGAAGAGCAAAATGAAGAGGTCGCAACACGACCCGAGCCCTCTGAAACCGAACCGGAGAACCCGGATCCTGAGCAGCAGGAGCCCGTAGAGGAGCAGCAAGAAACCACCGAGGAAACGCTCAAGCCTGTTGATGCCCCGGACGAAACGGAGGAAGTTCAGGACGAGGAAGTAGTTACAACCCCAGAAACCGATAAAGTGGATCCTGAACAGGAGACGGCGGAGCAGGAAACGCAGGAAGAAATAACCGTCCCTCCGAAAACGGAAGAGGATGAAGTTCAGCAGGAAGGAGCCGAAACAAGTGGCGATGAGCAGGGCAATACCGGTGAGCTGGATGCTGACCAGGGTACTGGAAATGAACAGCAAAAATCCGCTCCTTATGAACTTCAGTGGGAGGGAGATATAGAACGGAATCCAATGGTGCAGCCCCTGCCTGATAATACGACAGGGTCTGAGGCCACTATTACCATTCGATTTGAGGTAAAACCGGACGGTACGCTCGGACAGGTTATTCCATTGAAGAAAATGAATCCGGAGCTGGAGCGCGAAGTTATGCAAACACTTCGAAGCTGGCGATTTGACCGGCTGCCCTCAGGTGTGCCACAAAGATCTCAGTGGGGAACTATTACCTTCCGCTTTGTCCTTGAGTAGTGGCCTGATAAAGTTCAAGCTTTTCTTTTACCGTGTTCAATTAACAAATGTAGCCTGACGATTGGTAATTAATAAGCTAGAAATTTACTCTTACCCCTTCATGGGATCGATAAAGTCTCCTTGTTTATCAAACTCAAGCGCAATTTCGCTGCCTGTTTCAGCTGATTCATAAATTGCATCCATGATAATCATATC
>CAYXVW010000029.1:10878-15739 GCA_964468695.1 uncultured Balneolaceae bacterium
ACGCATCATTTCTTTATTGTGTGGCTCAAAATGTAAGCGATAACCAATAGAAAGTTTTCGGTTGGCTTGGTTGCAGGCGTCAATCATTCGTTGACAGTCCTTGACCGAGGTAGCCATCGGTTTTTCGCAAATTACATGTTTTCCGGCTTCAGCAGCGCGGATAGAGTATTCCGCATGCATACTGTTAGGAAGGACGACATAAATGATATCAATATCATCGTTATTGGCTATTTGATCATAGGTTTCGTAATTATAAATATTGGAATCGGGAATGTTATATTTCTGTGCCCACTCTTTCTCTTTTTGGGGAGTGCCGGTTACAATACCAGAGAGCTTGCAGAGTTTTGTTTCCTGCAGCGCAGGAGCAAGCTGTCCACTAGAGTATCTGCCAAGTCCAACAAGGGCAATCCCAAGTTTTTCATCTTCTGGTAGTTCGGACAGGCCTTTCTGTTTTAAAAACTGCTCCACATTACTAAGCATAGAGAGACCTGGAAAAACTGCTATAGAACCAAGTCCCAGAGAAAGATGAGAGAGAAAATCACGTCTTGAGTAACTCATAACAAACCTTTATTTATTTAAATGAAGTTTACTTATTTAGATCAGGTAATAGGGAGGCATACTCTATTTCAAAATATTAAATTGGGATTAAACAAATACATTACAAGCATTTTAGTAGATTTACAACAAGCAATTTTGGTCGTTCGTAGTTGTTTCCCTTATCCTTTAAATTACTTATACGAATGAAATAATGAAAAGCATGACTGTCTTTGTATATTTGGACTAATTTCCAGTAAGAAAAGGGGATATATGGGTTTTCGTGGCCAACTATTGATAATTACAGGTATGATATGCTATTGTGCCGTCCCATTATTAGCAATGGGACAACACAATTTACCTGATTCACAACAGCAAATTTCAGCTGCAGTCAGTGCTGCTCCGGAAAACCTGCAACAGGAAGCAACCGTGCTGGGATATGATGCCGATACAACATTAACAACTCTGCGTGAAGGGGCAAACGAGTTGATATGCCTGGCTGATGATCCCCGGGATACCAAATTTCATGTTGCTTGTTATCACAATGATTTAGAACCATTTATGAAAAGAGGCCGTGAACTCAGGAAAAAAGGGATGTCCAGAAAAGAGATTGACCTTATCCGTCGATCAGAGATAAAATCTGGAGCCATACCTATGCCCGAGAAGCCGATGGCGCTATATTCATTGTCGGGATCTGAGGGAGCTTTTGACTATGAGGAGGGAAAGGTCGAAGAGGCTGCTCCAAGCTATGTAATTTATGTGCCCTATGCTACGGAAGAATCAACCGGTCTGTCAAAAAAACCGGTGAGTAAGGGAGCTCCCTGGATAATGGAACCGGGAACTCCCTGGGCGCATATTATGGTCATTACAGGACGTAATATAGAGCAGTAGTTATATAAAGAGCTCTCCGGTTAGTGGAAAGATAGAGAAACAGTTCCACCTGATGTCCGGGCGGAGAGCAAGGGACCTCCACCGTTAAGTTCCCCATTGACCTTATTACGTTCTATCTTGCCGGAGAAATTGTCGATATTAGCATTTACAAAGGTTCCGGCTAAGTTTAACTCCAGTGGGGTATTTCCGGGAATGGCAATATCGATGTTTCCCCCACTCGTTTTTAAATTCAAAGAACCGTTTATTGAAAGCAAAGATGCATTTATATGCCCGCCACTGGTTCTTGCATCCAAAGATCCATCAATATTTTCAAGATTTATATGTCCGCCGCTGGTTTTAAGTTCAATTTCGCCATTCAGTTCTTGACCACTGATATGACCTCCTGATGTATTAGCATCAACGGTACCACTAAGCATCGCTAATTCGATATGTCCTCCACTCGTTTTTAATTGCTGATTTCCGGAGAGATTACTAGCGTTTATATGTCCACCGCTGGTTTTGATATTTGAATTTATCTCCTCAGGGGCATAGACAATAAAAGAGATGGATGTTTGGTGATTATTCCAGTTAGAAAATCCCCATCCGTTATTTTTTCTTTTTGCTATTGCATTAATGGATTGACCTGAGTGAGAAATATCAATTTCCCAATCGGAAAGATCAGTATCCTCGGATGTTAAAGACCGTCCGTTTTTACGAACATACATTTCAATACGAGCTTCAGTACCAGAGATGCCTTCCACTGTGATGTGCCCGCCTGATGTTTGAACATTGAGGCTTTGTACATTTGCTGCTTGAAAATGTTCAACTCGATAAGGGTCCCCATCCTTTCCTGTATTGGACTGCGCCTGTACATTAGACGAAAGGACTAATAAGAAGGTGATCAAAAGAGAACCGAACAAAGCTAAAGCTACTTTTAAAAGATAATTGCTGCGTGTATTCATAATGTTATTTGTTTATTAAATATGATACTTTCTTAATACGAGAAGGTGTTTTTTAAGTTACATTCAAAAAAAGAGACGGGAATAGAGTGGGAGAGAAATATTCATTTTAGTATTTTTCCTGTCCAAAAAAATCAGTCAAATATTATTAGCAGAATAGTTTTATGAAGTTACCCTTTGTTTTGGCAAAACGGTTTGTAGCCGGGGAAAGCTTTGATCAGGCGGTCCCAAAAGTAAAAGAGTTGAATCAGAAAAATATTAAGGTAACCCTTGATTTGTTGGGTGAAAATGTTCAGGATCGGGGGATGGCAGATGATTCTGTTGCCAACTATATAGAATTAATTGAAAATATTAGTTCAGCCGGACTGGATAGTACCATATCGATTAAACTTACTATGCTCGGACTTGACATCGACGAAGAATATTGCCGGGATAATCTATTTGATTTATTAGAGACGGCCCGTGATCACAATCAGTTCGTGCGTATTGATATGGAAGGGTCTGATTATACTGAGCAGACTATAAACCTGTTTAAGGAAGCATTCCAGGAATTTGAACAGCACGTTGGAATTGTAATACAGGCTTATTTACATCGAACCGAACAAGATATTGCAGAACTGGCTGAGCTCGGTGCAGATGTCAGGCTTTGTAAAGGAGCCTATAATGAACCTGAAAAAATTGCATTGCAGGATATGAATGATATCCGCAAAGCTTTTAAAGAGTATGCAACAGTATTATTGAAAGAGACGCCTTATCCGCGGATCGCAACGCACGATGATGAATTAATTAATTGGACCAAAACATTTGTGAGGGAACAGAGTATAAAGTCCACCGACTTTGAATTCCAAATGCTATATGGCTTACGCGAGCAGACGATGGAGGAAATGACTGAACATGGATATAATACTCGTGTTTACGTGCCTTTTGGTACCATGTGGTTTCCCTACTTTAAACGGCGATTGATGGAGAGGAAGGAAAATATTTGGTTTATCTTAAGTACCTTATTTAAAAAATAGGTTTCAATGAAAAAATTATAGATTTTATACTAACTATTTAATAAAGTTTCATATTCAACAAGATAGATGTTAACTAATGAGTAGACCTATATACGATAATTGGAAATATTTAAAGGCTTTAGTTATAATAGTTGGCAAAAAACATACAGATATGGAAGCGGAAAAAGATTATCTCGCTCATTAACGGATAAAGAAATTATGATTTAAAAAGTATTTATCAATTTTTGGGAATAAAAAGCTATTTTAATACTATTCTAAGTCAATAAATAATAGTTATTTAGGTATAATATTTATAATATTAATGTAGTTTTTTTAGAAAAGGCTGTTAATATTTAAAAAAAATATGGAACTTAAGCATCGAATTGAGTTTTAATAAACGTTACAACATTAAAATTTTACACAAACCAAATCGGGCAAAAAGCCTGAATCATAAACAATAATTAGGAGGTTTTATGTTAAAGAAGCTACTTTTAGCCGCAACTATGTTATGTCTGTTTGTGCCTGCGCTGCAAGCACAAACGGAAGACAATCCGACGTGGTTAAGTATCCACGTAGGACATAACGAATACGACGGTGATCTCGGGAACGAGATGCTTGAGTATGAAGTCGATACAGACTGGTCAGCAGGTATTGGTTTTCATCAATATTTGAGCCCGTCTTTTGACTTCGATGCTATTCTGGAATATGGGTATCTGGATTATAAAAATGGACCAGATGAAGAGAATCCTGTAAAAGCCAATAATAGTTTTGGTTCGAAATATCTGAACGCCAATTTTATGCTTCGGTATAAACTGGCAAACGGATATATTATTAATCAGAATGCTACACTTCAACCGTTTGTAGGTGCTGGTATTGGCATTACCCCATATTTTGGTGGTAGTGATAATATTTTTGAAGATCAGACAGGTAATGATATAGATAGTCGGGTTGGCTTTGGTGTACCACTAGCCGCCGGATTTGATATTAGCCTCTCTGAAAAGACCAAGCTGGTATTAAAAGCTACATACAACCGAACTTTTGTTGATGGTTTTGATGGTCAGGCAGAAGGACTCGGTCAATCAAGCGGAGCTATTGACAGCAATATTGATAACAAAAGCCACGATGACTTCTTAGTAACGTCATTAGGTTTTAAATTTAATATTGGCGGTGCTACTGATACTGATGATGATGGCATTCCCGATAAAGAAGATCGCTGTCCAGAAACACCTGGACCAGAAGAGTTTGACGGTTGTCCCGATACTGATGGCGATGGCATTCCCGATATCGATGATCGTTGCCCCGAAGTTGCAGGCGAAGCTGAATTTAACGGCTGCCCTGACACTGACGGTGACGGAATCCCCGATTATGATGATGAATGCCCCGAAGTTGCAGGCGAAGCTGAATTTAACGGCTGCCCCGATACTGATGGCGATGGCATTCCCGATAAGGATGATCGTTGCCCCGAAGTTGCAGGCGAAGCTGAATTTAACGGCTGCCCTGACA
>CAYXVW010000029.1:15839-16375 GCA_964468695.1 uncultured Balneolaceae bacterium
CTGATGGTGACGGAATCCCCGATTACGAAGATGAGTGCCCTGAAGAGCCAGGCATAGAAGCTAATAATGGTTGTCCGCAAGTCGACTTCGACTTTGCTGATGTGAACTTTGCATTCGACAGATCTAACGTCGAAGATGAGTTCAAGGATGAGCTTAATGAGTTAGCTAATGAGCTGATGGATAACACTGATCTTAAAGTAACATTGACCGGCCACGCCGATCGTATTGGACCTGCGCAATATAACTTGCGTCTGTCACAGCGTCGTGCTGAGTCTGTCAAGAATTACTTAGTAGGTCAAGGCGTAAGTGCTGATCGCATCTTCACTGAAGGTGTCGGTGAAACACAGCCGAAGATCGAAAACGCTAATAACGAAGAACGACGACAAAACCGTCGAGTAGTTATTGAAGTTGAGCGCATGTAACGTTTAACAAGCTCAAAAATATTAAAGGCCCCGCTTTCATTAGCGGGGCCTTTTTTATTTTGATCATATCCTTTCTTCAATACAGGCAGAGTTCTTTCCTTTTATATTTTATGT
>CAYXVW010000030.1:0-15916 GCA_964468695.1 uncultured Balneolaceae bacterium
TTGGCCGTATTATAGGTACCGGTTCTCAAAGCCTGGTAGGGCGTCAGATCTGAATTCACGATATAACGCAGTTCATGATGAACCGAAAACCCGGGGACATTAAAGATTTGAGGCGCATCGGAACCCAGTAAGAGGTCCGCCCCCGCATCATGCAGGGCTTTGATCATATCACGACGGAGCTGTAGATATTCCTTTGCTAACTCTTCGGTATATATCTCATTTTCCGTAATTGACTGTTTACTGCTTATCCATTGATCAACCGTTTCATCCGGCATATACTGAAATTCCGGGCGCTCGGCCAGTTCTTCCGGTGACTCTGTACCCAGCACATGTTCAAGCAGGGCTTGTGTCGGCACATTCCAGGTTCCGCCTTCAGCCGTCATCTCAGCAACCTCCGGTATACGGCTTCGGTCAACATAGGGCACTGCGTGCATCCCAAAATAAATTACACCGGGATCTTCGACCTCCTCTGTATCCAGCGTATCGCCTGCCAAGGCCTCCATATATTTATCCAGATGGTCAATTGTCGTTTGTCCTGCTTCAATGGCCCTCTCTAGTCCAACGGAAGCAGGAATATGCCCAGAAAACTCAATACCAACTTTATTCGCCTCTTCGGCGATTGCGTTGTATTCTTCCAGGGTAAGTCCGGGAAATATTTTCAAAAAGTCGTATCCGGCCTCATGCTGATCGCGAACCCGCTGCCGGGCGTGTTCAGTACTGTCCACACTTTCCCCGCTGAAACCCGGTCCCGAAGTATAAATCCTGGGACTTACGATTTCGTTTTGAGCAGCCTGCTTTCGAAGTTCAAGATGGGATGGATCTCCCAGCATTCCCCGGATAGTGGTAATTCCATTAGAGAGGTAGAGAAACAGCACATCCTCTACATAATTCTGCTCCGCATCCCCGGATGGAATATGGGCGTGCATTTCCGACAAGCCGGGGATCAGGAATTTTCCCTCTCCATCAATTCGGTTGGCTGTTTCTGGTATTCCTGCCTGATCTGCTGTGACAATTCGTACAACACGGTCATCCTTAATGAATACGGTACGATCCTGCAGGACCTTCCCGTCGTTATCCATTGTAATGACTCCTACATTTTCGATCACTTTATCGGCATCAACCGTTTCCTGTGTCGAACAGCTGAGCAATAAGCCTATCAGTCCCAATAGCACTATTCTTATTCGCATAATATTATCCCTTTTTTAGTATGAATGGATTGAAGTCCTTGTTATACATACTCCACAAAATCCCCTGCTCATTGTCACTGAAATAATTTGATCAAAATTTTTATCAATGTAAACTTGTGGGACCCTGCACCTAAATAAATGAATGAAATAAAAATTGAGGATACTATTACGTCCTGAATTCCGGACTAAGAATCATCTCTTCTGATCCACTTTTATCTGACAGACTAAGCTCCGCCAGTTTTTGTCCGGCTTGTGTGATAGGCAGGCAAACGGCACTGGCACCTGCTTTTGCTAACGCCCTGTGCTCTTCTTCCTGTGTTGTCAGGGCATAAATGGATCCCTTAAACTTGTTGGAACGCATATACTTGGTCGCATTCACCTTTGCTTCAGGACTGCCAATTGCCAAAATAACAGACTGTATATCGGACAAATCAAGAGTACTCCAAAGTTCGATATCCTGCATATCTCCATAAATCACGCGCCGGCCTTCCGACAAGTTGCTTTCGATACGAGCCGGATCGATATCCATCCCTACTACATGCTTTTCCTCCTCTTTAAGTCGATCATAAGCAGCCTGACCGGCATTCCCCATACCCACAACAAGGAATTCAGCTGATCCTAGAGATATCGTCTGCTGATCGGGGTGACGCACATCGCGTTCAAAACGGATCAAAAACGTTTCCATGCGTTCCCACAGCTCCTCTTCCCAGATCGAAATCGGGGCATTCAGGCCAAAGGAGATCGCAGTAAGCAGGGCAAAAGCGACAACCACCCCTTCCGGTATAAATCCAGCGGAAGCTGCAACAGAACCGGCGATCAGGGTAAATTCACTATACGAGGTAAGGGTGATGGTTGCGACAAAGGAAGTCCGTGCCCGCAATTTAAAGGTCAGCATCAGGACAAAAAACATCACCGCTTTTAGAGGAAGGATGGCAATTGCAGCAAGGGCAAGATAAAAGTCCTGAAGACCTGGGAATCCTGCTAATCCCACTTCAAGGAAAAATCCCACCAGAAATGCTTCTTTTAATCCCCACAGTTTTTTTGAGAGTTCATCCGCCACCTCGTGACCCGATAGCAGCATTCCCGCAGCCAGTGCTCCCAATTCCGAAGAAAGCCCTACTCCCTCAAAAGCAGCTCCGCCTCCTATGGCCAGCATTAGGGCAAAGAGAAGCTTAAGCTCTTCTTCATTACTGAGTTCCACAATTTTAATAACAGCGGGACGGATAAACGGCAACCCAAACAGCGCAAGACTCCACGGGGAAGGTACCGTGCCGCTGGTCAAACCCAGTAATACGATTGCCACTATATCCTGCAGAATGAGAATACCGATGGCTACCCGACCGTGGAATGCACCGAGCTCATCTCTTCGTTCCAGGTTTTTAGCTGTCAAAACGGTACTTGAAAACCCCAGCACTATCGCAATAATAAGAGAGGCCAACAAGCTGTATCCAAAAGCTAAGGCAACCGGTACAAAGATGGCGGTACTGAATAGCAGATGTATCCCGCCTGTTCCCAGGACCTCAATTCTAAATATATTCTTTAGCCGCAGATGAAGTCCAACAGTAAAAAGCAGTAATAATACTCCGAGATGGGCCACTTCATGTAGCGCCGAGCCAGCCTCATATCCATAAACAGAAAGGAGCATCCCTGCTGCCAGGTAACCGACTAAAGGGGGAAGCTTTACCCGGGAAACCAACATCCCGAAAATAAAGGCCATGCCAATCCAAAGAATATCCATCTATCGTTTCTTCTGAAAATTCATTTTCATTTACAGTTAGTTTAAAAAGCACCTGAACAGCAGGGTAACAAAACCAAATATAGGAAGTATATGCTATAAATATTTGGATTTATTTTTGTGACTTCTTTAATCCAGCGTTACAAAGACCGATTTCCGGGGCTGGTTATCAACAGCGCGGCTAATATGTCCGCGACCGGTGGTATCTTCAGCAAGCAGTACGTCTCCCGTACCAAAGCGGCGTACCGTGCCATCCCCAATTTCCACATCCACCGCTCCCTCCAGCATTATGATATATTGCCTTCGGGGAGCATTATGCCAGTCGTAATCATAGTCCGGTCCCGTTTCTCTGAAAATAATTCCCGTGGCCTCCTCTAATTCCGAAAGCGCTCCAATATCTCCGGCATCTTCCAAAGCTATTTCAATATCTTCGAAATGAGATTCTCCATCTCCTCCGGTATATAAACGCGTTATCTTCATCTGCCTGTACTTGATTTATTATGGTTTAGAATATCGATAGCGACCAGTATTGAACTAAAATTTTTCCATAATTATTTGGATAGGCTACTCCAGCTCCGGACTATCTGGTATCAGGGCCTCCAGCAGTCCCTCTCTCCACTGGTTATTATCCCGATCATAAATGCCAAAGCCTGCCCCAAATTCCCAGTAGGCCCAGCTAAACCCGCGCTTTTCGGCCGAACGCCGCATATAGTTTGTCCATATCTCCCTGGATTCCTGTGGTGCTGCGCTATAGGCCCCGAATTCGCCCATATGGATTGGGCGGTCATGTTCCTCAGCCCACATCTCGACCCGGTTAAACTCTTCATCAAGCTCCGCCTTCTGCTCTTCCGTTCCGGTCCAGGTGGTTCCAAGCCATTCGTCGGATTCCTCACCGACCCATTCAGCGCCCTGATGCGTAAATTGAAAAGGATTGTAGTTATGGACGGTTACAATAAGGTTTCGATCTTCAGCGGGCAGGGAAAGATCCTCCAATCCATCGGTGCCACCCCAGGGAGCGGTACCGATAACAAGCGTACGATTAGGATTAGTTAGCCGAATTGCCTCCACGGCATCTTTCAAATATATATTCCACCGGTCCGGACCGAGATTATTATGTGGCTCATTTAGTACTTCAAAAAGAAGAGTATTCGGGTATTCCTTATAGTGATTCCCAATTTGTTTCCACAGCGAAATAAATCGCTCCCGGTGTTCTTCGGGCTCCTCCATCAATGCATTGTAATGATGAAGGTTGATCATCACCAACAGATCCTGGTCCATGGCCCAGCTCACCACTTCATCAACACGCTCAAAGAAATCCGAATCGATGGTATAGGGTTTGGAGCTTTTAGCATGCGCATTCCATCGAATTGGTATGCGTACCGCATCAAAACCGGCCTTTCGGATAAGCTCTATATACTCTTCCTCAATAACCATTCCCCACTCCCCCTCGCTGGGCGCTTCAAGCGCATTACCAAGGTTAATGCCCTTGCCAAGCTTTTGATTTAGCTCAACGGGATCAAAAGCCTCAGCCGGATTTTCGGGCGGAGACAACTCATTTTCCCCAAGAGTTTCCGTATCACCGTTGTTCATGCAGGAGACCAGGGAAAAAAGAATAACGAGGATAAAACAAAAACCGGAGTTATATCTCATAAGGAGAATTTAAGTGGTTGCTGCAATAATTGAAGTACTTAATCTAAGATGTTTCCACGGGTATACAAAAATTGCATCCCATTATATTATACAAATAAGACTATTTCTGGTTCTAAATTTCGGCACTGGACTTTCACGAGATGACTACAGAAATTCCGCATGAAGTTCATATTGCCTTCCCCAAGACGAGCCGAGTTCCCAATTTTGACCCTACTTCTCCAATTAAGGTTTATCGATTTTCCGAAAAGAATCTCACCGAAGGTGTTGAAAACCAATGGAACGAACCTACAGGAACGGTTTTAAAAATGTTACTTATCACTGGTCAGCGGAAAATCGAAGTGCCGTAATATCGCATACTATAGCAACGTACATGGCTAAGTTAGGCGTGGATCCTACGGTATTAGGTAATATTTTGAATTGCAAAGGTCTGGCCGGGGCAATCAGGGGCTGAGCTAAAAGTTTTGAAACTCCTGTAACAAGCTTTTATAGTTTTTGCTCATTTTCTGTTTGATATCATTTTTCATGTGAACCAGATAATTGCCATAATTATGGTCTTCTATTTTGATGATCCAATCTATATTGACAATAACGGAACGCGAAATCCGATAGAATTGTGATGGATCAAGGCACTTTTCAAAACCGGAAAGAGTATGACGAATAAAATATTTTGCTTCGTCGGTGACAATCCTAACATAATTGCCGTCGGATTCCATCCAAAGTACGTCATCTGAGTTTATCAGAAAATATTCTCCATTTTTTTTAATTATGAAGCGGTCGAGTGGATTCTTCTTCTCTATGTCATGAAGTACAGATTTAATCTTTCTGTCATACTGTGAAATATGACGATCTTTCTCTTTTAAAAAACGATTGAGACTTATCTGTAAGCGATCTTCATCCAGTGGTTTGTGAATATAGTCAAGAGCTTCTACCTCAAAAGCTTTTACAGCATATTCACTGTAGGCGGTAACGAAAATAAAATAAGGAAGAGGTTCACATTCGATATTATCTATAACTCTGAATCCGTCTATCTCGGGCATTTCTATATCTAAGAAAACCAGTTCAGGACAATATTCATTGATAGTATTAATAGCTTCAAGCCCGTTTTTACAGGTAGCCAAAATTTCTATATACCCATAGTTTTTTAGCAGTGCCGATAATTTTTCCCGGGCATGACTTTCATCATCAACAAGAATCGTTTTTATCTTCATGATATCACCTGCTCATTAAGATGTCACATTTTCTTTTAAAGCTTTCTGAGGGATCAATATTTCTGATATAATACCTCCAGATTCTAAAGAAAGGAGGTTTAGTTTTGCACTTTCTCCATAGTATAACCTGATACGCTCCCTTACGTTTTTAAGTCCGATTCCTTTATCTTTTTTCTGTCTTCTTTTTCGTATACCGGGACCGTCATCTATGACCGCTATACGGATATTATCTCCCCGAGATTCAGATTTTATTTCAATAGTACACTTTTTCATCGTTTTTGCCACTCCATGCACCAGTGAATTTTCAACCAATGGCTGAAGTAAATAACGGGGAACCTGAACATCCATCGTTTCCGGCGCAATGCGATAGACAACTTGTAGCCGATCATGAAAACGGTGTGCTTCAATAGCGAGATATTTTTTAATAAAATCCACTTCTTCTTTCAGGGAACACTGTTCTGTACCGGACCGGTCAAAGGTATTTTTCAGAAGTTTTTCCAGCTTATCCACCATTTTGCCGGCTGTGTCCGGATCGGTAGCAATCATTTGGTCTACCATGCTCAGGGTATTAAATAAGAAGTGAGGCTTGATCTGAGCTCTTAGACTGGATAAACTGGCAAGTTCCAGCTGTGACTCTAGTTCATTCGATTTCCGTTTAATATTGCCAAGATCTTCATAATATTTACTCAAACCTAACAGCACAACGAGCCCCCAATAGGTAAAAAATAAAATCGAACCGATGCTAAAGAATTGCCGAACTAAAATAGATTCGATTTGAGGGTATCCCATCCCAAAGAAAAATACTCCCTCTAGAAAATATAAGATCATCAATTGAAAAACTATTAAAAAGACCGGCATGAACAGAAGGCTAAGGAGGATATGAAAAAGGATATTACTGCCACTATTGAAAATGGGCTTGCTTACAGATAACCAGTAAATGAGCGGCAGAAACAGAATTGGAGTTATAGCTATCAATCCGGAACGTACAATTAAATTATAAATACTGACTTCTCTACCAGCATAAAAATACAATGCAGGTAAAAACGAGGTGATAAACAAAACTGCAAAGAGTATCCCTAGGGAAAGACCTGTTTTAATAGTTGAATTCTTTGTTAACTGAAGACTCATTTTATTCCACCTTCATATAATAGTAAATGAATGGAGAAACAGTTATCGTCAACAACAGCCTTTAGCGTGCTGCCTGAATACGATGCAAGTAAACCATTTATATCCGCAAACTTGTCATCGTTCTCTAACTTACTCTCCAGCGTTTTTGCTAGTGTGATCGGGTAAAATTCAAGAACTAAATGTATAAAGCCCGCCTTGGTCTCCATTGATCGGCATATAACTTTCTCAACCTTCCGGGTAAAACCTGCATATCTTCCAAAAAATAACTGTTCAAAGAAGGGAACCATCAACACCAAAGAGGGAATTTCAATATCTAAATAAAGTTCATCTACCTTTTGATGATATGATATCTCCCTCCCTAATCGCAGTTGCAATGCCCTTAAGTAATGTTCCAAAAACAGGAAGTCTCTTTTAATCGGAATACGCTCTTCCTGGATATTATCAATCAAAACTCGCAGCTGCTTGCTTAAATTTAACAGTAAGGCAGATGCTTTCTCCGGATTTTCGTGCACATTTTTTTTAATGAACTCCAGGTTAGGATAGATGATCTCAGGATTAAGTTTCAGCTCTAACTCTTTAAATTTTTCTTTCTGTAGCCTCAATTTCAATTCTGACTGGTTAAGTAACCTGTCTTCCTTTTCTTGTATTTTGACCATGCCAACAGCTAATCCTATCGAAATGATATAAATAAGCACCCTGAGATTTAAAAAACCCATTACGTCTGTGATTATAGTATGTACTATAAAATTGGCGCCAATTAGTAGTGAATTGAAATATACCTGCCATACAGTATGTATGGCTATAAACAATACCACCAGTAAAATGTGAATAACTACTGTTTTAACAGAAATAGAAGTAAACAACAACCTTTTTATTCTGTATAATTTTTGAACTGTAATAAAGAAAGCGCCTACCGGAATGAATACTATCACTTCAGCCAAAAAAATTCTCCCTAAACTGAATGTCTCACCCATTTCTGCCACAATAAAACTGGTGACTGTAAAATTGTACAGTATGTAAATGGATGCCGCTACTGCTAAAACTAAACCCGACTGTTTCATCTTGTGTTCTGTTGTTCTCCCTCTTTTAAGGGTTTTTTAAAAAAAACGAGGTTTTAATCCTGATCATACTTATAAAATTCAGTATAGGGCCACAGGCTTTTCTCCTCTCTCTGAAGATATATTTAGTTACGTATAATAAGGAAGAAAATGTGATGAAGTACTATAATATTGCAACGAATAACTTATTTCTACAGAGAAAACAGTTACACATTTACTCCATCTTCTATTTTACTCCTATTTAATATTTCATCACGCTCCACTACTATTTTATCACATACTACTATCGTTCGTCACTTTATCGCAACCTAAGTAATTGCTTCGCGTATATTTCTTCAAGCATCTAATACTAACTAACAAGGAAAACAATGAAACCTATCAACTCACTTATCAAAGTAATCGGATTTTTGTTGATCGCAGTAATATTTTTAACACCAACAGAAATTGCAGAAGCACAAATGAAGCATGATATAATTCAATATGTATTGAAGAGCGATTCAAAAGCATTGTCGACTGCTCTATCGAACGGAGCGGATGTAAACCAACAAACAAAAGTAGGAAATACTCCCCTCATGATTGCAGCTAAAGTTGGTGATCGTCTGACAATTGAGGCACTTCTATCCAATGATGCTGACGTTAACTTACGTAATAACGCAGGAGCGACAGCACTCATGATTGCGGCAAAATATGACAATTCCCATGTTGTTACTGTACTGCTTGATAATGGAGCTGATCCAACCATTAAAAATAATGATGGCCATACCGCCTCTAGTTTTGCCAAGGCCTACAAACGATCTGAAATTTATGATCAGCTAAAATTAGCTGAACAAAACCTCATCACTCAAGAGCAATATATGTAGAACATGAATAATAACATATTCCAAATTCAAAATATTAAAAAGCCCTCCATATAAGATGGAGGGCTTTTTATTTCGACTGCTGGTGTAATATCAAATGATACTATCGATTAAACTATGAATACTACACAAAAAAATAAGCTAACTCATATCTAGTACCAGAATAGATATTGGGTTATAAAGGGCAGGAATTTACAAAAACAAAAAAGCCGCTAACTCTTTGCGAGATAGCGGCTTATCGTTGAGCGATCCGGACGAGACTCGAACTCGCGACCTCCTGCGTGACAGGCAGGCGTTCTAACCAGCTGAACTACCGGACCAGAGAGCTCCAAATATAACTACCTTATGACACACATGTCAAGCTCTAATTTTATTTTCTTTAATGCTTTTTGGTTGACTCATATAAATTAGTTACCATTTAAAAAACTGATAGTTATCGTCTATGTATCAACCTACATTTATAGAAGTTTCGCACGACATCAGTGTTGAGGTAAAACCCGTCTACCTGGAACAGGAGTCGAGCCCCGTGTCCAATAAACACGTCTTTGCTTACTTTATTTCTATAAACAACATAGGGTCGCGAACAGTTAAATTGCTCCGGCGGCACTGGCTTATTGAAGACTCTATTGGAGAAACGCATGAGATAGACGGGGAAGGAGTTATCGGACAAAAACCCACTATTCCGCCAGATGGGAAGCATTCATATAACAGTTTCTGTGTGCTAAATTCGTACAAGGGGAGTATGAAGGGATTTTATACCATGCAAACTATGGATGAAAAGATATTAAAAGTGCGAATTCCAAAATTTCTGCTGATTTCACACCTGTTGAATTAACTGCTCAAAATAAAAGGAGGACCGTAAGTATCAGTTACGGCCCTCTGTCGGGATGGTGATGGGATGTATTAGGGATACACTGTATTAACTATCCAAAGCCGTTTCTATTGCCTTTAAAATTTCATCACTTTCAGGCTCGGTATCGCTGCGAAAACGACGGACCAGCTGGCCGTCTTTTCCAATCAAAAACTTCTCAAAATTCCACTTGATCTCACCGGTAAAATCGGGGTTTGAAGCCGTTGTGAGGTATTGAAACAGGGGATGCTGATCTTCACCTTTTACCGAAACTTTTGAAAATAACGGGAACTCCACATCATAATTTACATTGCAAAATTGCTTTATCTCTTCGTCGCTGCCCGGTTCCTGACCTCCAAAATTGTTCGCGGGAAAGGCGAGAACTTCAAACCCCTGATCGTTATGCTCCTCATAAATATTTTGCAATCCCTCGTACTGGGGAGTAAAACCACATTCAGAAGCCGTATTAACTATAAGCAATACCTTTCCCTCGTACTTTTGTAGTGATGTTTCTTCACCGTCAATATTTGCAGGTTCAAATTCATACACAGAAGTATTATTTTCACCCATAAACGAAAAAGTAAGCATGAATAAGGTTATCAGTAATCCGAGAGATTTCATAGATTGTAAGCTGTTATTTATTTAGTGTAACTGAACATATAAATGTAAATTTATGAATAATCATTCCCTAAATGATTGTCCGATGATACGATCTTTTTTAATTATTTGCTTAACGGTCGGAATCACATCTGCTACGCAGACCAATGCCGTAGCGCAGATGTTTTCTATGGATAATGACCGTTCGTCTTTATCTCGTATAACATCAGAGGTATACCTCGGTATAGAGCCAACTACGGTAACGTACCAGGGAGATGAATCTGTTGAACTACCCGGACAATTTAACTATGATGCTCCGATTATTCGCGTTGGCTATAGCGGCCGTACCCTCAATCTTTTTATGGGGGCCGGTGGAGGAATTACCGGTAGTGATAATGTAGGTTATTTTGATGTGGGCGGAAATATCAATTACGGATTGCCACTCTATGCTACCGAAGAAGTTCTTATCCAGCTGCCCATTCAAATCGCTTCCAGGTATGTTAATATTGCCAACAGCCAGTATATTCAGGATCGATTCCGTTTTGGCAGTCTTATCGCCGGCGCCGGCATTAAAGCAATGGTTCGTCCTACCCAGAAGGTACGCCTGCAGGCTGGAGCCTTGCCGGCTTATGGCTTTTCGTTTGCTTCTGGGGGTCTTTTTGGCGGGTCACTAGGATCACTCGCACTGAATGGGCGGCTCTATCTCGACCGATTATTTAACAACAAAATAGGCTTGAGTTTTGGATATAAGTACGAGCTCCGCAACTATAATGTAGAGGAAGAAAGATATGACTACCGGATAAAAGGACACAGCCTTCAACTGGGAATTACTTTTTAAATCAGCGGCATGAAGACAGAAAAACTACTTTTAGAACTGGAACAGCTGGTAGAACAATCGGGTTACGCCATACGTAAAGAAAAAGGTACCTTCAGAGGTGATTCCTGCGTAATGGAAGGAGAAAAGCTGGTCGTTTTAAATAAAAAAAAGCCTGAACAACAACAGGTGGGGCTTTTAGCCCGAGTGCTTCAGGATCAATCCCTGCAGGATATCTATATTAAACCAGCGGTAAGAAAACACCTGGAAGAACTGTGGGATCGCTTCGAACGATTTAAGGATCAGGAAATTGAAGAGCTAGATATAGATTTAGAAGAATGAAATTAACTTTCTTAGGAACCGGTACCTCAATGGGCGTCCCTGTGGCAGGCGGTTTTGGCAAGGAACGGCTGGATGGGGATCCCCGGAATGTACGATGGCGCTGCTCGGCCTGGATAGAAACAGATAAGTCGTCTATCGTTATTGATACCGGCCCTGAATTTCGCCTGCAAAGTATCCGCTCGGGTCTCTCTCATATCGACTTGGTGCTGATTACACACGAACACATGGATCATATCTCGGGTCTGGATGACCTTCGGCCCTTTTGCTACGAACAAAACCAGAGTATTCCTATTTATGCCGAAAAAAAATGCCTCCATGCCATTCGCAAACGGTTTGACTATATGTTTGGTCCTGACCGGTATCCCGGAGCAACTTCTCTGGACCTTCAGGAGGTCCCCGATTCATTTACCTTCCGGGACCTGGAAATCACTCCTCTGCCCGCTACTCATGGGAAAATAAATGTGCTGGGCTACCGTGTTAATGACCTTTCTTACCTCACGGATGTAAACGCCATCCCGGATGCGACCAAAGAAAAAATTGTAGGATCCAGAATGCTGGTACTCGACGGACTACGATGGAAGCCCGAACACCCGACCCATATGACCATTCCCCAAGCCGTATCTGTAGCTGATGAACTTGGAGTTCCTCAAACCTATCTTATCCACATGAACTCTTCGGTTAATCATAGCAAAAGCAATGAACGCCTTCCCGATCACGTTCAGCTTGCTTACGACCAGTTAACAGTAGAAATATAGATAGGGATCCCTGATAAAGTTCTCACCTTGCAGATATCACAAGAAGTATCAGCTTGAAATGAGAGCCTTTCTGCTATAAATACTTTTTGTTTTTATCTTCTTCCTTCAGCTGATTTACGATCTGCTTCACTCCCTGCGCCTCATTTAAATTACACACCAAAATAGCCTGGTCGGTTTCTACTACTGCCAGATCTTCGACCCCTACAAGCGCAATCATTTTGTCGCTATTGCTCTGCACGAGGTTATTTTTGGACTGGGTCAGGGTAATATGTTCGGTCTCAATCACATTGCCATTCTCATCCTTTTCCCGCAAATTATATACGGCGTTCCAGCTGCCCACATCACTCCATCCAAAAGAGCCGGGAACTACATATACGCTTTCCGACTGCTCCATAATGCCGTAGTCAATTGAGATAGATGGACAGGCATGATAAAATTGATCAATGGCTTCTTTCTGCTTCTCGCTGCCTATAGCGGGAGAAAGGGCATCTATTTGCTCACTTATTTCCGGCAAATGCTTTTCGAACTCACCAAGTATGGTTTCCGTACTCCACACAAACATCCCGCTGTTCCATAAGAAGTTTCCCGAACCAATGAATTGCTGGGCGGTTTGCAAGTCTGGTTTCTCCCGGAACTGCTTAACCTTTCTTATTTCTTTTTCCTCATGGATCTCCGACTGTTCTGCATCAAACTCTATATATCCATATCCTGTTTCCGGCCGATTGGGTTCTATGCCTATCGTGACTAGGTTATTTCCTTCACGCGCTTTGGCATTCGCAGCTTTCAGCACCTTGCGAAACTTCTCTGGATGTCGGACAAGATGATCCGCCGGAAGTACGGCCAGGGTGGCGTCGGGATCTTCTTCCTGAATTAAAGCAGCAGCCAGGGCCACGCAGGGGGCTGTATTTTTTGCAACGGCCTCACCGATGATATTCTTTTGGGGAACTTCGGGAAGCTGCTTTTTAACCAAATCAACATAACGGTCATTAGTTATTACCCACAGGCGTTCGGCTGGGATAAGCTCCTTAATCCGGTCTGCTGTAGTCTGTAGCATGGTTTGATCCCCAAACAGATTTAGAAATTGCTTGGGGTGCTTTTTAGTACTTTTGGGCCAAAAACGTGTACCGGACCCTCCGGCCATTATTACTGCATGAAACATGACTGATAAACTATTTTTGATATCAAAATTTACTACCGGAAAGGTAGCTAAAAATGCGATGAGTGTGAAAGGTCATCTCTTCATTCCGGAAAGCCCGCTGCGCGCCGTACTTTACTGAGCGTAAAGCTGAATGTAGAACCTACATTGGGCGTGCTTTCAATGAAAAACTCCTCCCCATGTGCTTCCATTATGTGTTTAACAATAGCCAGTCCCAGTCCGGTACCCCCTTTTTCTCGCGAGCGTGACTTGTCAATGCGGAAAAAACGTTCCGTGACCCGCTCAATATACTGCTGCTCAATCCCGATACCGGTATCCTGAACGTAAACCAACACTTTGTCTTCATCCCCCGAAAAAGGTTTTTCACCTACGGTTACACTTCCTTCCGGCACATTATATTTAATTGCATTTTCAATAAGATTTATAAGCACCTGTTTAATCTGATTTTGATCGGCGCTTACAATAATATCCTTATCAAATCCTTCTTTCCGCAATGTGACATTCTCTTTTTGAGCTTTATACTGTAGATTTTCAACGGTATCATCCACAATTTTTCGAAGGTTAATATCCTGTACTTCGGATTTTAACTCTCCGGTTTCGAGCTTGGAGATCTCCATCAAATCTTTGGTTAAAAAGATCAGGCGATTAACATTTCGCATCGCCTTTTTCAAAAATTTCCGGTTTACCTCTTCATCATCAATAGCTCCGTTAAGCAGTGTTTCTATAAATCCCTGGATGGCAAAAATAGGTGTTTTAAGCTCATGAGAAATATCCCCGATAAATTCCTTGCGATAATTCTCAATACGGTTAAGACGCTGAATTTCACGCTCAATGGTTTTACTGGCCCGAATAGATTGGGTGATTACATAGTCAAGCTCATCCCGATTTTCGGAGGTGAAATCCGAATAATCCTCAAAACGTTTACGGGCGATACTTCTGGTTATTCTATTTAACTGCTCCATTCGCTGAAACTGGAGCCTGTAACTCACATAGTAAACCAGTCCAAACGTTACCAGGATAAGGATCAAATCAAAAAGAAGGAGAGTATTCAAGGCGGGAGTAAAGAAAAGATAACCTAATCCAAAAGCCACTACCCCCACAGCTAAAGCCGAGCCAAGTGCAATTTTAAAAGAGAGGCGGGATGATTTTTTAAATGGAGCCTTCTTCATTCTTTATTCTTTAAAGCGATATCCGACGCCTTTTACGGTTTCAATATATTCATCTCCCAGCTTTTTGCGGATTTTTCGCACGTGCACATCTACCGTTCGGTCAACCACGTATACATTATCGCCCCAAACGTGATTTAGGAGCGTCTGGCGATCCATTACTTTTCCCTTTCGGCTGGCCAGAAAGTAAAGCAGTTCAAATTCCTTGCGGGGCAGCTGAAATTCTTCGCCTGCCTGGGTTACGATATAACGATCTTTATCAATAGTAATATCGTGTACATTTATCTTATCCTGGTCTTCAATAGCCGTCTCCTCAAAACGGCGCAAGACGGCTTTTATGCGTGATATGAGCTTGGTGGTACTGATCGGCTTGGTTATATAATCATCGCCGCCTTTATCAAGTCCCTCTACCTCCGTTTTTTCATCTCCCCGGGCTGTTAGAAAGATCACAGGAATACGTTTGAGCTGGCTGTCATCGCGAATACGCTCTACCACTTCCAGCCCGTCCATTTTGGGCATCATTATATCAAGCAGGATTAAGTCAGGCTGGTGTTTACGGGCAACTTCAATTCCTTCCTGACCATCTTCAGCCTTCAGAACATCAAATCCTTCTTTTTTCAGGTTGTATTCAATGAGATCAAGTAAGTCTTTCTCATCATCAACCACTAAAATGTTTTTCTTAGACACGGGCAAATAGTTAATTTCAATATTTAATTTATGTAAGCAGAGTATTACCGAAACTTTATCTGCTTAATAGTACAAAGGGCCCGTCTAATATTAAACCCATTGGCTGTTAAATAATTGTTACGTATTAAGCTGGGCAAGTGCCCGTTTAACCAGCTCTTGGACGTTATCGGCCGATTGGCCATTTTTTACAGCCATAGCAACTGCCTTTTCAGAGTCGCGTTTTTTAAATCCGAGCGACTGCAGGGCAGAAATAGCCTCCTGCTTTAGATCGCCCGACACCGCAGACGAGGTAGAAGTATAGGTGGCATCGACCATTTCAGAAACCTTATCCTTAAGTTCAAGGATCATCCGTTCTGCCGTCTTTTTTCCGATTCCTTTAATCTGGGAAAGAGTTCCTTTGTCCTGCTGCACGATAGCACCGGTTATCTCTTCCGCGGGCAAGCCCGAAAGTATGGTCAGTCCCAATTTAGGCCCCACTCCCTTAACAGTAATCAAAAGCTCAAATAGATCTTTTTCGTTTTGGCCTAAAAAGCCGAACAACCGCTGATCATTATCCGTTATATGATGATGGACCAATAACTCCGCTTCTTCCCCTTTAGCAGGTAGTTCTTCCAGAGTCTGTGTGGAGATTTCTAGCAGATAACCAACATCGTGAACATCTAAAACAAGTTTGTTTTCTGCCTTACTGTGTACAATACCTTTTAAATATGCAATCATAAAATATTA
>CAYXVW010000031.1:0-15725 GCA_964468695.1 uncultured Balneolaceae bacterium
CTTTTTTATTCCCTTCTTTTTGTTTTATTCTATGCAATTATTTTGGCTGTAAATCTTCATATCCCCCCTTTGTTTTGAATAAGGGGAAGGTATACCGAAATAAAAATTTATTTATGATCGAAGATAATAAATTCGATATTATCAAATCCTTAACGGGGTCAATGAAGCCACGATTAGAGATTGTAAATTAATAGTAAGTGCTCATTTTAAAATTATCTTTATGAAAATTGTAATAACATTATTGTTATCAGTATCAATGTTAATCGGGATAATCAATGGATCCACCACTTATTTTGAGTTGCAGGAGAAAGTTGAGCCTTGTGTACTAAAAAATCCAGTGGCGGATGGCCAAGATCCTTGGGTTATAAAAAAAGAGGATTATTATTACTATATCGAAACGAGGAATGGAGGATTATATATATCAAAGAGTAAAAATCTCTCTGAAATAAAAACGGACCAAAAAATGGTGTGGGAATTGCCTGAAAACGGATGGAATCAAAGCAATTTATGGGCCCCGGAGCTACACTTTATACAAGGCAAGTGGTACATCTACTATACGGCGGGCAAGTCCGGTCCACCTTTTATACATCAACGCAGCGGAGTATTGGAGTCCAAAACAGATGATCCTATGGGAGGCTATATAGATAAAGGGCAACTTTATACAGGAAATAATATCCAAACAAAAGAAAATAATATTTGGTCAATAGATTTAACCGTACTTGAGCATAATGAACAGCTCTATGGTATATGGTCTGGGTGGGAAGAAAACCGGGAAACCGATAAGACTCCTCAGCATCTCTATATAGCTGAAATGGATAATCCATGGACTATTGGCAGTAATCGCGTAAAGATATCATCACCTGTAGAGAACTGGGAGGCGGGTAGTGAATTAGCTATTAATGAAGGAGCACAAGTGCTAAAAAATGGTGATAATTTGTTTGTTATTTATTCGGCTAGTGAGTCGTGGCTGCCGGCCTATAACTTGGGACAATTACGACTTGTCGGCGAAGATCCCATGAATCCCGATAACTGGGAGAAAAAAGGTCCGGTATTTGAAGGAACAGAAGATGTGCACGGAGTTGGTCACGCGAGCTTTACCACTTCACCCGACGGAACAGAACATTGGATTGCCTATCATACGAAAGTAAGTCCAGATCCGGGATGGGAGCGGGTAATTCATCTCCAGCCATTTAGTTGGAACCGTGATAGTTCTCCGGATTTTGGAGATCCCATACCGGCCGGCATATCTATTCCCAAACCTTCCGGAGCTTGTGAGGAATAAATGCTAACAGACAATCATAAATGGTTCTTCCTGCTTTACTTTTCGGATGTTATGAAGTAATCCTGTTAAGCATTAAAAGAGTACTATATCTATGATTATTAAGACCGAAAGTTGTTCGTATGGATGATGATTCAAGTCAAAATTTTAAGCCGGAGGCTCCCGGACGCATACCCAGCCGCGAATGGCTGATACTTTCGCTGATGTCTTTTGCCGTGTACTTGGGGATATCATATCTGGTTTTCTACTTTTTCCATGAGACCGGCCCGGAGAAAGCTTTTGATCATGGACTATCTGTTATTAACCAGCTGATAACAGGAATAGGCTCCGGAGTGATCGGGTCCGCGATTATCTGGTTTGCTATAAATCGTCCGCTGGTTTCGGAGGTACTAGATGATTTTTATATCATCAAATTGGTCAGGCAAAGCCGCCTTACCTCTTTTGATCGCATACAGCTTTCTTTTTTTGCCGGCGCGGGAGAGGAGCTGCTGTTCCGCGGTGCTATTCAACCGCTTCTGGGAATATGGATAACATCCGTAATTTTTGTGGGCCTTCATGGCTATTTTAAGTTTAAATCCCTGGGGCATCTTGTTTTTGGTGGGATTATGTTCGGACTCAGCGTTGGACTGGGTTATCTCTTTGAACATGCCGGATTGATTGCCGCAATGAGTGCGCATGCCACCTACGATGTAATTATGCTGAAATTGATCTTGTATAAAAAGTAGTTGGGTAGCTTAGGTTCATGGCATATAGCTATTTAAAAGTAGTCATGGCCCAAAAATCCCGAAGCCAGAAAACTTCTTTTTGCAAATCTTAGATTTATTATATTACGCGCCCTATCTGAACAGACCATAATAAAAAAATAGAAGTTTAATTAACTAAAAAGAATATGACGACCATTATCGTAAGTGCGGGTTTGACGATCGTAGCGTTGATTGCATGCCTTGCCATCTACATTTCTGTTAATAACGCTGATCCCGGAAATGAAAGAATGCAAAAAATTGCTGGTGATATCAGTGAGGGTGCGATGGCATTTATAGGCCGTGAATACCGTACACTGGCAGTTTTTGCGCTCATTATTGCAGTGCTGTTATGGATCTTTGTAGGAGCGTGGACGGCCGTCTGCTATGCAATTGGTTCTACCTTTAGTGCTTTAGCCGGATTTATTGGAATGCGGGCAGCAACCAAAGGCAATGTGCGTACAGCGGCAGCTGCAGGAAATAGTCTTGCAGATGCTTTAAAAATTGCTTTTCGAAGTGGTGCCGTAATGGGACTGGCCGTCGTTGGTCTCGGACTTCTGGGACTTACCTCTTTATTATATATTGGAACAGGCACTATCGGATTGGAATCTATTATATTATCACTTTTTGGATTCAGTTTCGGTGCTTCTACGATTGCACTTTTTAGCCGTGTAGGCGGTGGAATTTATACCAAAGCCGCTGATGTTGGGGCCGATATCGTTGGGAAAGTAGAGCAGGGCATCCCCGAGGATGATCCCCGAAATCCCGCTACCATTGCAGATAATGTAGGTGACAATGTGGGCGATATTGCCGGTATGGGGGCTGATCTTTATAGTAGTTATGTAGGTAGTATGATTGCAGCTATGGCGCTCGGATTAGCGCTAACGGAGGCACATATCTATTTCCCGATTGCATTAGGTGCGCTTGGGATTGCAGCCTCTCTTGCAGGTATGTTTATCGTACGAGCGAATGATGAGGAAACCCTTCAAAAGGTATTGCGCTATAGTTTCCTTTTTGCCGCTTTTGTGGTGCTGGTAGGTTCTTGGTTCTTGTCTGATGCCTATTTCGGCAGTGCTACCATGTTTTGGGTGGTCTTTACCGGATTGGCGGCAGGAGTTATCATAGAACTCTCAACGGAATACTATACCAGCAGTCATTTCAAACCGGTCAAGCGACTGGCAGAAGCATCAGAAACAGGTGCCGCTACCAATATTATTGAGGGACTTGGTTTGGGGTTTATGTCAACGGCCATTCCGATGCTTGTGATTATTGCGGTCGCATTTGTGAGTTATGTGCTTGCTGATTTTTATGGAATTGCTATTTCAGCCGTTGCAATGCTGTCAACTTTGGGTATTAGTCTTGCTATTGATGCCTACGGACCAGTGGCCGATAACGCGGGGGGAATTGCCGAAATGTCGTCTCTTCCGGATGAGGTTCGTGAACGTACCGATGCCTTGGATGCTGCCGGGAATATGACGGCTGCCATTGGAAAAGGTTTTGCAATCGGAAGTGCCGGATTAACCGCTTTGGCATTTTTTAGCGCGTTTTCAACGCGGGCAGGACTAGATGCCATCAGTCTTTTGAATATTGAGGTACTGACCGGCGTGTTCTTAGGCGTGTTGATGCCCTTTATCTTTACCAGCCTGACAATGACAGCTGTGAGCCGTGCCGCTTTTGATATGATTGAAGAAGTACGCCGTCAGTTCAAAGCGATGCCCGGAATATTGAAAGGAGAAACCGAGCCTGATTATCGACGTTGTGTGGATATCAGTACCATCGGTGCTCTGAAGCAGATGATTGTGCCTGGATTCCTGATCATTATACCACCTATTATTGTGGGACTTGTACTTGGTACCGAAGCGCTTGGCGGAATGATTATCGGAGCGCTCGGTACGGCTATGCTGTTGGGAATTGCCCTAAGTAATGCTGGCGGAGCCTGGGATAACGCCAAAAAGTTTATCGAGACCGGAGAGCACGGAGGCAAAGGTTCCGAGGCGCATGCCGCTTCTGTAATCGGAGATACGGTTGGCGATCCTGCCAAAGATACCAGCGGACCCTCACTCAATATTCTTATTAAGTTGATGAGTATTGTAGCTCTGACATTGCTCCCGCTTTTCCTCTGATAGATTATTATTTGTCGGACGAATGTGAAAAGGCCTGTTTATTACGGACAGGCCTTTTTTGTTTTGGAGGCTTTAAGATAAATGGAATAACTTATTGTACCTATTCATGAACTGTTAGACCAAGATTATCTCCCTCATTTTTTCCTGCTAATTGATAAAAAAATTTTTTTACAATAGTTATACTATTCTTCTGATGTGTATTATTAACACAGCGAATACATGGATACACCGACGAAAAAACAAATACGTACTTGGGGAAAACAGATTTTGGCGTCGGACCGAGGGGCTTTTGATCGTCTGTTTCGGTCCATGTACCCTCGGCTTGTCCGTTTTGCCCGCCGGTACCACAGCCGGAAAGCTATAGCTGATGATATTGTACAGGAAGCCTTTGTAAGCTTGTGGGAGAAAAGAGAATATATCGATCCCGAGCAGTCCCTGAAGGCTTATTTATATGCCATGGTTCGCAATAAATCGCTGAATCATATCCGGGACTATTCAGATGAGAAAGTAGGTCTGGATGACGAGCGATTGCTGAAAACAACGGACCCTTCTCATCCTGACGGAGAGAATGGTCGGTTAAAAAAGCACATGTATGAGTGGATTAAAGAGCTGCCGGACCGGCAACGCGAGGCCTTTGAACTCAGTCGGTTTGAGGGACTGGATCATGATGAAATAGCCGGCGTCATGGATGTGTCGTCCAGCACGGTGAATAATCATATTGTAGCGGCTCTGAGTACGTTACGAGACCGTTATGAGGAGTATAAGCAAAATAAGACAGATGAATAATGATGAAAGATAACACGCAACATAATAGAAATGGTGATATCCCAGATCCTGAAGACTTTTTTAAGCAGTTTGAAGAAGAGGAACGTAAAACAATAGAAAAGGTTTGGGATTTGAGTGAAGCAGTCCGTGAAGACGAAGCTCTGCCAACAGAAGAAGAAGTGGAACAGGCACTTTCTACAGTACATCGCCGTATAGATGATAAACAATCTTTTATGGGGCAATGGAAATGGTTTGCGGCAGCAGCCCTGGTTCTGATTGTTTTCGGGGCCGGTCTTTTGTGGATGCCCCAGACAGAGCGTGCTCCTTATGGTGAAACAGCACGGGTTGTACTCTCGGACGGTACGGAAGTAGAGCTGAACAGCGGAAGTGAAATTCAATATAATCGGCTCTATGGCTGGACAAACCGGAACCTGCAGTTAGAGGGAGAAGCTTTCTTTGATGTCCAACAGGGGGATCATCCATTTATAGTGCTTGCCAATAAATCGGCGGTAGAGGTGGTAGGCACGCAATTTAATGTGCGATCCTGGGGAGAGGCCTCTTCCGGTGAAACAGAGGTGACGGTGGCAGAAGGGAGCGTACGCTTTTATCCTTCCGAATATCCTGACAGGTCAGTGAACCTGACACAGGATCAGCAGAGCCGCTGGTCGGTGAATCTGGAACAGCCTACATTCCCGGAAATCGCTCAGACAGACCGTATTTTGGCTTGGCGCGACCGGAAGCTGGCCTTTGATCAACAGCCCCTGTCCGTTATTTTTAAAGAGTTGGAGCGTCGATTTGATGTAGATATTGAGTTTAAGGATATGAGTATTGCTAATGATACGCTATCTGCATTCTATGCTAATCCCGAAGGAGCGGAGTCCATTATAAAAGATATCTGCAGGGTTAAGGGACTGCGATATGCTGAAACGGCCAATGGATATCGTATATTTAAGTAATTCTGAAAGCCGTTATCTGCTATGTCTGTATTAGTACCAAGGAAAATAATCCGTTACTTTTTTATTTGGTCAAGCCTGCTTTTTTGGTTGCTGTGTTGCACTGTAACCCTGCAGGGGCAACCTCAAGAGGACGATTCCTATTCCTTTGCTTTCAGAGGTGAACCTCTGACGAATGTACTGGAAGAAATTGCCTCCCAGACGGAAACTGATATGGTTTATGATCCCGCTATCGTAGAGGGTATTAGCGTTTATACCCGTATAGAAGAAAAGAGCGTGGCAGAAATACTGCAGGATGTGCTGGAAGCTACCTCCCTGGATTTTGTGACCCTTTCTTCCGGTACCATCGTTATTGTAAGAAATGTGAGTGATGATCCTTCCTACGGAACTCTTAGTGGAAAAATTGTGGATCGTTCCACCGGGGAGCCTTTGCCCGGGGCTACGGTGATGCTAGCGGATGCTTCAGGTGGAACAAATACGGGAAATAGCGGTCGGTTTGTACTCAGTGACCTTGTTTCGGGTACTTATCATATCGTTTTTAGTTATGTTGGGTATGAAGCGGTCTATAAAACAATAGAAATTCAACCGGATGAGCATAAAAGAGAAGAAATTTCACTGCAGCCTAAGCCTGTGGATTTTAAACCGGTAATAGTCAAAGAACATCTGCCTCAGCTCCCGCAGGGAAATAATGGCAAGGGAGAGATTGTTGATGCGGACAGCGAGTGGGAAACAGCCGGCCCCATGAAGGATGCAATTCGAAGCCTGTCACTCTTTTCGGGGGTGCAGTATGGTATCCCTATGACGGATCTCCACTTGCAGGGCGGCCGACAGGGCGATCATCGTATTCTTCTGGATGGCGTGCCGGTGTACAATCCCTATAGCTTCGGACAGATGTTTAGTGCTTTTAGTCCCTATGCTATCAGCAAGATAGAACTGCATAAATCGGGCTACGGTCCATCGGAAGGTAGTCAGATTGCGGGACTCATAGACTTGAGTCACGATATGGGAGGAGGGAGTAATTATTCGGGTCAGATACAGGGAGATCCACTAAGCCTGAATGTGCGGGGCGATATGAATTTTACCGGCGATAACGATTCTTCATCGTTTAAAGTAATGGCAGCCGGACGTTCAAATTACTGGAATATATACCAAGAACCCAACCTGGCGCAAACTCTTCAGCAATGGGATGAACTGGATCCTATCATGACCAATATTTTGCTTAATTCTGAAAATGATGCTTCCCTGTACGAACCCCGGGAGCACTCTTCAAATGTACGTTTTTATGATATCCACTTAGCTTCTGAATATGAAATCGATGACTATAAAACGCTTTCTTCCTCTTTTTACTTCGGGGAAAATGACGTAAGTACTGAGCTTTTGAGAGAGGCTCCGGCTCTGGAAGAAATGCCGCGGTACCTTTATGCGCGTGATCAGTACCAGTGGGATAATTTTATGGGGCAGATCAGCTATAACCAGTTTGTTTCGCCCCGTTTCAATCTGGAGTCACAGCTGAGTTTTAGTGAAAATACGTTTCGTCACCATTACCAGCTGGGTACCAGCAATAATCCGGTGATTCCCGGAGGGGGATTGGGAACTACATCAGATATGGCTTTTGCAACTTTTCAGGAAGCTTCGGCACAAAATCGTGTACCCAACCAGCGAAATGAAAATAACATCAGCCACTTTATACTTCGCACAGATGGTACCTATAGTTTTAGTCCGAATGTAAAGGCGGATGCGGGTGTACAAGTGGATTACGTGCAGTCAGAGGTAAATTTGACCGACCTGTTCTATCTGCCTACCATTTCCGATCAGCGTACGTTGCTTTTGAGTAGCTATCTGGATGGAACGTGGAGAACCGGAGAGTACTGGAAACTCTCCCTGGGCAGTCGTTTTACCTATGTGGATGCTATCGATCGCTTGTATGCAGAGCCACGGGCCAGCGTACAATTTGATCGGCCTGATTCTGATATCGGCTATTGGTCGGTACGCTTTTCCGGCGGATATTACCGACAATTTATCAACCAATTTGAAATTACCAATCCGGGTCCCACTTCGCTGGTACCTTCATTTAAAGTTTGGTCGCATGGTAAACTTTCGCAAACACCCGAAGCCTGGCACTTGGGTAGTTCTTTTTACTATGAGCCTACCGAAAATACTACTTTCAATATAGAAGCTTTTTATAAATGGCAGCCGACTACCTATACGGTTTCTTATCAAAACTTGTTGAGGGATATGGCTGTAGACCGGACTTCCGCCAACGCTTTCGCAGAGACCACCCAGATGGAGAATGCCGGCTTCTCTTTTCGGCTGGACCAAGCCGCCTTTGATTCCAAAATTAAGTTGATGCTGGGCTATGATTATAACTTCAATCGTATTAATCTGGATAGCCAGTTTGGCCGTTCATTACCCGCCTCGTGGCATGAGCCGCACCGGTTTCAGCTGCGGGGATTATGGCATCTGTGGCCGGAGCTCTCGATTGTTGCAAAATGGCAAAGTATTTTGGGCAGAAGCTGGGGATTCCGTCAGGCCTACTACCACTTTTTGTTTTATGAGGGCAACCAGCAGTTTGGTGATTTTTCTTTTGCTCATCCGGAGGACGATCGCCTTGCTCCCTATCACCAGCTTGATCTTTCCTTTGTCTATAGACCGTCTCTCTCTTTTATGGATGCGGAATTACGCCTTGATCTTATCAATGTACTAAATCGCCGTAACACTATTGACTGGAGTTTATATCCTGTTAGAGATACGGATGATTATGAAATCCATAAGCGTACCATGCCCGGCTTTAATCCCTCCCTTAGTTTGCAGGTAAATTTCTAAAAAAATGGTCGGGAGAGTAGTTATTCCCGAATAATGGTGTGTATAAATAATGGACGCACGTTCTGTTAGCGTACTGATATAAGCCGGAGGGACGCCATGTCGGGATGTGGTTCTGTATCCGCATCCCGACTACTTACTTAATACTCTTCCGGGGTAATTTTTCTGTATTAAAGGTCTTTGTACAATGGTTGATAAAAAAACTCACAGGATAGATTCAGGTACGGGATTTCATAACTTATTTTTGATCATAATTGCAGCAGTCGTGGCTATGTTGATGCTTTTGCCTGTCGATGCACGGGCACAGCTCATTAAACTCAAGACAGCTCCCGTTGCTACGGGCGATCAGTTCTTGGTACAGCCTTCGGTAAATGTTGGTATGGGCGGTCTTTCTATTGCTTTGGATGATACACTGGCGGATTCATTTGTGAATCCGGCTAAAGCTGGCCGGCTTGGAGGTACCCGGGTTTTTATGAACCCTGCGTTTTATAGGATCACTGATGGAAATGGTGCGGCTAAAACGCTTTCTGTGGGAGGCCTGACTTCCGGCAACCAATGGTTCGGTGGAGTGGGAGTAGCCATTCAGGAGATGGATCGTCCTCATACAAACAGTAATCGGCTGAAGGATAAGTCCACAAACAATAATTATTTTTGGATGCAGGCTGGCCGAACTTTAAATGAATCTCAAACGTTGGGAGCACGTTTGCACTGGGCCGGACTTGGGGCCATGAGCGGGGTAGATATGCTCTATCCTCGCAGCCGCCGTATTGATCAGGATGGATATATGCTGGATCTCCGGCTGGGGCTGGATGGAGAAACTGACACCGGAGCGCGCTATGAAGCACTGGTGTTATTTACCCGTACAGATATGACGCACGAAGTTATCTATTCTTATTCGCGTAATAATGGCTGTATGATTGAACCCTGGATGTGTGACCCTATCATGATACCTGAACCACAGCCTTCCGATGTTGAAGAGAATATGGATAAGACCAATACTTGGGGGCTGCATTTTGGGTACGATCAGCCGGTACAGGAGAGTAATTGGAATTGGGGTAGCATTCTAACGCTCAACTATAAAACTCACCCCAAGATACCGAACTATGAGCTGATGAATATACCGCGCGATCCCGGAAATACCTGGTCTTTTAATGCTGGTTTAGGAGCCTCCAATACTTCGGATGATAATGTGACTTTCGGTATAGATTTTATCATAGAACCAATATGGAGTAATACCTGGGTAGAGGCTCAGAATGATATTTGGAATGAGGAGGAAACGGAAGTATTGGTCCGGGAGGGCGAGAAGACGATTGAAAATGATTTCGAGTTTATTAATTCAGTGATTAAAACAGGAGTGGGGTGGCAGGGGACCCACGCTCTGCTGGAGGCCGGTATCCGGGCAAAAACCTATCGCTATGACCTTAGACAGAAGGATTATGTGGAAGATGCCTACCGGGATCAGGAGGAAAGCTGGACAGAATGGACTTTTAGTCTGGCCGCCGGGGCTGTTTTTAGGGATATAACTATCCAATATACCACGTTGATTACGACCGGCACAGGCCAGCCGGGAACGGCCACCACGGGAGGTTGGACTGGAATGGATACAGCTGCCGGCTTTAGCATGGGCGGAGAGTTTATCTTTGCACCTGACGGGGAGCTGGCCTTGGAAAGTGCCAAAGTGTTTACCCACCAGCTGACTGTAACTTTTCCGCTTTGATCATTTAGAATGCAATGAAAACAATATGTAAACAATTTGGTTTGTTCGCGGCGATTCTGGGGTGGACTTTTTTGTTATCCGGCTGTTCATTGCTGGGGGCAAACAAGGAGAAAGCACAGGCCCAAATTTCCGTATCAGATCAGCTGCTTGCAAATTATGATGTGTCTCTGATTGTTTCGGATGGGATATCGGAATATGAATTTCGAAATGAAAACTTTAAGCCTCGTGATAATCCCACTACCGGTCCGGCTACTCCTGTCATTTCAACTCCGGAGTCCGGTAATTTAAAAGTGAAAATCAATGTTACTCTTAAAGGGAAAGAAACGTCCGCTTCTTCGGGGAATATCGAACTGCCGTTAAAAGGAGAATGGAGGCACAGTATTCATCTTATTACCGGTCAGAAAGGGTCGGATCCAACTACGGGTTGTTATGGATGCCGTGATTTTTATGCTTTTGATTTTGAAGGGGAGAATGCACAGAGCGAGTCTTCGGAAAATATGCTCTATGTTATTTTAGCCGGAAATTTTATTGAAAGAGAAATGATATATTAGTCCGGATGGGTAGTAATGGATGGATAATGATTTGGATATAATAAATGGAGGCTGTCCCCTTTGCTGTTTATAGACAGCCTCCACTCTATTGTAGAAATTATATGTTAATTCCCGCCACGACCGTTTCCTCTACTGCGATTTCCTCTTCTGTTACCACCATCGCCGCTTCGGCTCCGTTTCTTTCCTTTGGAAACCGATTTCTTTTGGCTTCCACGATTATTGCTACGAGAGCGTACTGATTTTTGTTGCCGCTTATTATTTCCTCTTTTAACGGCTGGCTTCTTACCGGATCTGTTTGATCGCTGTTGTTGATGTTGTGCATTTCTGCTGCGTGTTCTAACCTGTGGAGCAGGTGATGCTTTATGTTTACTGCGTGAGTTGTTCTGAATGTTACGATTTTGACTGCGAGATTGAACCGTATTTATGTTGCCATACCGGCTTCGTTTTTGATCTGTTCTTCGGACTTTTTGTACGGCGCGATTCTTATCTATTTTTGAAGAGCGCTGAATTTTTCCGCTTCGATAGGAGTCACGGCCTTTATTTTGGGTGTATCGTTTGTGCATTCTGTGAGCATCTTTACGAAGATGCTTAATTCTTTTTTTATATCGTCTTTCGATATGGGTGTGATGATTCCTGACTTTCATGCGGTTGCGATACTTTCGAACCTTTGGATGTACCCGATGGGTCCAGCGGTCAGGTAATCGATGCCGGGGCGCCTGGAGAAAGGCAAAGGTGAGCCCATCCAGCCAAATTTGAACAGAATAATAGGGAGAATGATAATCATTGTAAGAAAAATAGTGATTACGCATGGAACTATGGCCACTTAACCGGATTAAAAGAGCACGATCTCGATATCCGTCACGATAGCCTGCTTCATACATATCGATATCATAAACCATATCATAGAAACGGTAATCGTGATAATAGGCATCATTAACGCCATCCATATAGCCTTTGAGATAGGCCGATTGATGGGATCGCTGATAGTAACTGTGCTGCGTACCTAAATTAAGCTGAAAGTGGATAAACGGCTTAAATGACTGGTAGCTCACCTCTATATAGGTAGATTGAGCTGCCATTGGTACGCTGAAGAATCCTATAAGTATGACAGTAGTAACTATTTTTTTAAACATAACGGCCTCCTGCTTGGGATGTTTGTTAAAATCACTGCTTATTAATAGCAATTATAGTAAGGAGGCAAAACCGCATGTTAATGTTAAGCCTTTTGAGGGCGGTGATATCACTCAGGAAGACAAAAAGATAATTGAGTGGCTTACTTTTGCAAGCTGTGCAAGGAAATCCTCCCAAAAATCCGTTTATGAAATTCTCGAAGTGCTACGAGCGCTTTTTCCCGATCTATGGTATTATGACTTCCCCCGAGCCTTATCAGATTGCCGTTCTTTGCGGCAGTCGCAAGTGTCTCTGCATGTGAGAATGGAATGATTTTGTCGTTTCGGCTGTGAAGCATTAGCCAGGGAAGGGAGAGCGACTTCGCCCGAGCAAGATTGTTAAACTGGTTTTGCATTAAAAGAGAGGCTGGTATCCAGGGGTAAATATCCTGGGCGACATCTGTTAGAGAGGTAAAAGCTCCTTCCGTAATAAGTCCGGTGGGCTGAAAGCGAGAGGCGAGATGAGTAGCTACACCAGAGCCCAGCGACCATCCATAGAGTACTATCTGGTTTGGATTTACGCTGAGTTCCTGGGTCAGGTATCTCCATCCTGCTCTGCTGTCTGCATAGACGCCTTCTTCGGAGGGAGTAAGTTCGGAAGACATTCCATAGCCTCTGTACTCTACAGCCAAGACATTAAATCCCGCCCTTCTCAATAGTTGATATCGCTGGACACAGGGAGAAGATCCAAGGAGCAAACCGTTGCCGTGGAAGAAAATAGCCCAAGGCTTTGTTTCAGGTTCTTCCAGGCGGCTTTCTAATAGAAATACGGGCTTCCCATCATTGGCCTGCACGCGGAGGGTATCCCATGGAATATCAGCGGTGGGAGAAGGAACCGGCTGTCCTCGCTCTCCCAGGGATGCACCGCTAAAAACCATTGAATTTTCATTAAGAAGCAAAAATGCTGTTGAGGCAATATACGCAATGATTATAAATCCGGCTGTAATTAGCGTATATCGGAACAGTTTGTTGACCATGATAATAGACTTCGGTTATGTTGGTCCGTTTATTTTTTTGAAAATATGGAGTTGCAAATTCTATAAATATGCAGGATGAACTGCCGGATCAATATTAAGTTGGATAATAACGAGATTATCGCTTTGAATTTCATATTTTATACCAACCTAATAAAAATATTTTAATCAGCTACTCTGTAATGAAAATGGAAAAGATATATCACATTTTAGCACTGATCATGAGTGTTGGGCTTATCTCCTGTGGTTCGAATGCCCAAACTACAGATAATAATGATTGGCAGACTCTCTTTAACGGGAAAGACCTCAACGACTGGATTGTCAAGATTCATCATCATGAAGTAGGTGATAATTACGCCAACACGTTTCGGGTTACGGATGATGGAGTTATACAGGTAAACTATGATGGCTATGACGAGTTTAATGAGAGGTATGGGCATCTGTTCTATAAAGAACCATTTTCTTCCTATCATCTTAAGTTTGAATACCGGTTTACCGATCAATGGCTTGAAGATGCTCCTGATTACACCTATCGGAACAGTGGGGTCATGTTTCATTCTCAGGATCCACATACCATTCTCAAAGAGCAGGATTGGCCCATTTCTGTAGAGTACCAAATGCTGGCTGCCGAAGAGGAGGGGGAAGCCCGGCCAACGGGTAATATGTGTTCTCCCGGAACAGAAGTATTTTATGAAGGAGAAATGGACCCGCGGCATTGCATCAATTCATCATCTGATACCTACCAATGGGATGAGTGGGTACGTGCTGAGCTTATTGTGCATGACGATTCCCTGGTCATCCATAAAGTGAACGGAGAAAAGGTGCTGGAATATGCAAAACCACAGATAGGAGGCGGGGTAGTAAATGGTTACGATCCGGATATAAAGGTTGACGGCAAAGCCTTAACGGAAGGCTATATTGGGCTGCAGGCTGAAGGGCAAGGCGTTGAGTTTAAGAATATCAGGATAAAAGAGTTGGATTGAGGTGGAATTTACGAAGCATTTAGATAGAGGCGATGGGTGGATTCGAACCACCGTAAGGAGCGTTGCAAGCTCCCACCTACCACTCGGTCACATCGCCTGATGAGTTGGTGTTATTAGTCTTAGACCGATTTAAATTCAGGATAACCTAAAAATGGTCTAATAGCATTAAATACTGATCAAATATATAGTTTTTTCCTGTCAAAATTCAAGAGGATCAGCTTATCTTTCGTCTTTGAGATTATTTATCAGCCAGGAGCCTGTCGGGATTAGGGAATCCTTCGGAGTAAATTATGCAATGTCCTACAGACTCCCAGGTTAATTTAACAATTCGCGCTATTCCTTATCAGTTTTTGATCCCGGCCGCTTTCTACTGTAATGAGCCATTCGGGGAATAACAGCAGAAACAATGGTGGCAATTATTCCAATGATATGGTATCCAAAACCAAATGCCATACCTACTGCTCCCGCAAACCATATGCTTGCGGCAGTAGTAAGATTTCTTACCGTTGATCCTTCTTTCAGAATAAGTCCTGCTCCCAGAAATCCGATGCCTGTAACAACCTGTGCAGCAATTCTGGATTGGGAGGAGGGATCTACTCTCATTGATAAAAAGGTAAAAAGCATAGCCCCGGTTATTACAAGGCTGTGGGTGCTAATCCCTGCGTCTTTACCTCTGGATTCTCTTTCGGTTCCTATAATAAAACCCGCTGCAAGGGAAAGAACCAAATCTATTATGAATACGAGTTCATAGCCTGACAAGACTTCCTGCATCATATCTATTTAATTTCAGAAATTAATGTTAGTGTTTTTATGCTTTCTGATATGGCGTGTTGAATTACCTTGGCTTGCCTTGGTTCCTGTTTCGCAATTGCTGTGCAACAATGGTAATGATAGTAAGCAAAGTAATCGGAATTACGAAGTATAGCATGACGGTACTAAATAAAGATAAGCTAGCATGGTGAGTTGCGGCTAAAACAAGATATAGGGTATAAGCCACATAATAGCCCAGAAATAGTCCGCCTTCCCAACGACTGATAATACCCCCTGTAAAAAATATTGGAAGACTGGCCAGTGCCACCGCAATCATGACCGGCAGGTCAAATCCGATAACTGCATTTGAAACTTCAATACCTGCTGGTGCAATAATACTGGTCAATCCGAGTACAGCCATAATATTGAAAATATTGCTGCCCACAATATTTCCGACTGCAATATCTCGTTCGCCCCGGACAGCGGCAATAATTGAAGTTACTACTTCAGGCAAAGAGGTGCCGGCTGAAACAATGGTCAATCCAATGATCAACTCGTTTACTCCTAAGAATTGGGCAAAAGTAACGGCACTATCAACGAGCCAGCGTGATCCCATAACTAACAGCAGAAGTCCCCCGAGTACTAACCCAATATTTTTTATCCAGCTGCTTTTTGTTTGTCCATCAGCTTCGGATTTTTCGCTGGCTTTTTCAGTAGCTGTATTAGCGTTTTCTTTTTGTCCCTGGTAGAATAAGTAAACAAGATACGCAACAAGGCCGGTAACCAGTATAAGGCCGTTAGTCCGGCTGATATTGTGATCCAGTGAAAAGAGCAGAACTACTACCGAAAGTCCAATCATCAGGGGTACGTCAAGACGTATCAGTTGTTGAGATACACGCAG
>CAYXVW010000032.1:0-15511 GCA_964468695.1 uncultured Balneolaceae bacterium
CCACCCGATCATCACCATATTGCCTCTTCCCTTGTTCGTCTTGGCCTGCTGAAGATAAAACAAATGCATACTGTAGAAGCTGAAAATTATCTTGCTGAGGGGTATCAAATTTTACAACAAAAGCTACCGGAGGACCACTGGCAACTCATCAGTGCCCGTGGTGGCCTGGCAGTAAGCCGGGCAATGCAGGGAGAGTTTGAAGAGAACGTGCCTATTGTCGAAGAAGCCTATCATTTTTTTAACGATCTGTTTGGTGAAGATGACTGGCGAACCCATGAGGCGGCTGCAGCACTTACCAACTTATATCGCATTTGGGGAAAAACCGAAAAGGCCGAATTCTATTCGGATAAACTATAAACTACTATGGCAAATCAAAATTGGGCAAAGGTTGAAACAATTATTGATAAGGCATTGACCCTTTCAGAGTCTGAGCGGGAAGCTTATATTGAGGAGGCCTGCAAAGATGACCAGAACCTCAAGGGAGAAGTTACCCAGCTGTTGGAGTCAATATTTGCCTCGGAATCAAAGAAGTGGCTCGAAAACCCTTCGGAGCTCAAAGGCGAATTCTTTAGAGATATTGGGGATGGGGCATCAGACTCGGAATCGATGAAAGGCCGTACTATTGATTCATATACTATTACTAAATTACTGGGAAAAGGAGGCATGGGTCAAGTCTATCTGGCTGAACGTTCAGATGGCTCTTTTGAACACCAAGTAGCGATTAAAATTATCCGGGAGGGACGGGCTACAAAGACCAATATTGATAGATTCAAGCAGGAACAAAACATTCTGGCAGGACTCAATCATCCGGGCATAGCCAAACTATTTGACGGCGGTATAACCGATGATGGCTTTCCCTATCTGATTATGGAATACGTGGATGGAGTCCCGATAGATCAGTTTTGCAAAAACAATAACCTCTCACTCCACCAATACATCGAGCTTTTTATAAAAATACTGGAGGCCATACGTCATGCCCATGAAAACCTGGTGGTTCACCGCGATCTTAAACCAGGAAATATTTTAATTACACCAAATGGTGACGTTAAAATCTTAGATTTTGGCATTTCAAAATTACTTGCCGCACCTGAAGATCAATCTCTTACTCAAACTCAAACACGACTATTAACCCCTAAATATGCGGCACCTGAACAAATAAAACAGCAACCTATTACCACAGCTACTGATATATATTCGCTGGGCATTATATTTTATCAGCTTCTATGTCAAACCTTGCCGTTTGATTTTGAGAATATTTCCTCTTACGAAATAGAACAACTCGTTTTAAATCAACAACCAGCTCCACCCAGCACTAATGTAGTATCCGGAAATATTACTCCTCATCAGCTAAAAGGAGATCTCGATGCTATTATACTCAAAGCTATCCGGAAAGAACCGGAGGAACGATACAGGGGAATCTCCGAGCTTCTTGATGATTTAAATAACTATCAGAAAGGAATTCCCGTTTCCGCCCGAAAAGGGACTACCGCTTATCGTACAAAAAAGTTTTTTAACCGCCATAAAAAAGGTACGGCCTTAGCAGCAGGAGTGCTTCTTTTAATCGTCAGTCTTGTTGGCTTTTATACAAATCGTATAGCAGCTGAACGAAAGCAGGCCGAATTATCAGCAGCTCAGGCTGAAGAGACAAAGGATTTTTTACTGAGTATCTTTAACACTACCAATCCGGAATTTGCATCCTACTCTGGAAATGATATTTCCGCTAAAACGCTGTTAATAAATGGTGTGGAAGAAGTTGACGCAAGTTTATGGGATCAACCTAGTGCCTATATTGAATTGCTTTCCTCTATTGGAGCAGCTTTAAAAAATCTGACTGCTTACCCATCCAGTGAAGAAGCCTATGAGAAAGCTTTAACGAAAAGTGAAGAATATTATGGAACTGACCATCCACAAACCGCATCCATCTTAGCTGATATAGCTACATTGAAGCGGTCGCAAGGTCAAAGAGAAGAAGCTGAAAATTTGATTGTTCAATCTATAGAAATCCTGGAGAAAAAAGAGACTGAGGCTTCTTTGTCTCTTGCTAATAAATATTCTATCTACGCTTTTACCAAAGCGTATCAGGGTGAATACTCAGAAGCTTTAAATCTTTTTCAAAAGGCTGATAGTCTCTATATAGCCTCCGATAATGAAGAATCATTGCATCGTTTTACTACACTGGATAATAGAGCTGAAACGGAAATAAGAATGGGAAAATATGAAGATGCCGAAAAACATCTTAATGCTGTTCTCGATTTTTATCAAGATTATTACAAAGGCTCCCATTTTAACATTGCTCAAACACTCTCTTCTTTAGGTGCGTTATATGCCAATACCAGCGATTATGAAAAATCTAATGAGTATCTGTATAACAGTATAGATATGAAAAAGAAACTCTTGGGGGAAGATCATATTGATCTATCCAGTACTTACGATCGCTTGGCTATCAATTACCGAGAGCTGAACGAATTGGATAAAGGAGAAAAGTTTGCCCGTCAAAGTCTAAAACTCAATGAGGAAGCTCACGGAGAACATAGCATTCACTATGCCGAGACATTGAATAATTTGGCTCTTATACAACTCGATCGAAACCAGCTTGCAGAGGCAAAAAAGAATTACGAGCATATTATATCCATAAAGGAAAAGCTCCTGGAACCAACCCATACTTCTCTGGGAGTTGCATACTATAATTATGCTTCCGTCTTACAGGATTTAGGCGCCCTCAGTGAAGCCAAAAACTTTTTCGAGAAAACAATTGAAATTGATAAAGCAACTTATGGTCCAAATCATCCTGGCGTAGCAATTGACTATAATGCTTTGGCTTCTGTTTTGACGGAGTTGAATGACTTTGAACGAGCGGACTCATTATTTTCTTTATCACATTCGATTTACCTAGAAACGCTCCCTCCCACTCATTACAGGATCGGACAAAATCTCGTTGATCATTCTAAACTATTATTTATCCAGGAAAAATACGTCCAGATCCAGGAAAAGCTAATTAAAGCTATTGATATCTATAAGCACTCATTCAAAGAGAACGATCCAAGAATAGAGGAAGCAGAAAAATTACTGGATAAATGTAACGAACAAATACAAAACGGAAATATAAATATATCGGCAAAATCTGAAGTTTAACAAGAGAAAACATTCATTTATACTAGGGCCATCCATTCTCCAATAGCAAGTGTATAGAACACGGTTATAAAAAGCTCTTTCTGTATCCTTTTTAAAAGAATCAACTAATTTCATCGTGTTGGTTCATTTTACTTCATAGTTTTGCCAGTAGAAAAAGAAATATAAACTATTTTAGGTTGTAAGCGCTTACCCATGTGAATGCATTCGCATTTTCCTGTCTGCTCAAATTCAGCTAAATAAATGCTTATACTAATCTTCTTAGAGATGCGGAGATAAAAAAGCCCGCAATAAAAATACTATCAGCCAAAAATTAAAATACCAAGCCTAAAACTGTAGCAATGAATACCTATTCACAGCTTAAGAGCCGTATTGGTCTGGATTATTTAGATCTGGAAAATAATGAGAAGGTCCACTGGAATTTGACACCACCGGAACTTTACGAAGAAGCAATCAAAAACGGTGAAGCCATCTTAACAAAAGATTATGCCCTTAGGGTAACAACCGGTAAATATACAGGACGTTCTCCTTCCGACAGATTTATCATCAACCAACCTTCTATTCAAAATGATATTGACTGGGGTAAGATAAATAAGCCCACAGATGAAGGTGTCTTCGAGAATCTTTTTCAAAAAGTAACCGCCTATCTTCGGGATAAACAATTGTATGTTAAAGACTGCTATGCAGGAGCAGATAAAAAATATCAGCTAAATGTAAGGGTGATCAGCGAAACCGCCTACCACGGTCTTTTCGCTCATAATATGTTTATCCGTCCATCAAAGGAGCAACTCAAAAACCACGACCCTTATTTTACAGTTTTGGCAGCCCCTAACTTTAAAGCCAATCCTGATGTAGACGGGACAGAATCCGAAACATTTATTTTAATTAACTTCGACCGAAAAATTATCCTCATTGGAGGAACGCTCTATTCCGGGGAATTAAAAAAAGGAATATTCTCAGTCATGAATTACCTCCTTCCGAAGCAGGGAGTGATGGCGATGCACTGTTCCGCCAACATGGATCAAGAGGGGGATACAGCCGTGTTCTTTGGCCTTTCAGGAACCGGAAAAACAACGCTTTCCTCTGATCAGGATCGCATCCTCATTGGCGATGATGAACACGGATGGAGCGAAAATGGAGTCTTTAATATTGAGGGTGGCTGCTATGCCAAAACAATAAACTTGTCAGAAGAAAATGAGCCCCTTATCTACGCCACCACCAAGATGCCGGGAACAATCCTGGAGAACGTAGTACTCGATGAAAACCGTGCTCCTGATTTTTATGATACCAGTCTCACTGAAAACACACGCTGCTCTTATCCTATTCATCATATTCCGAACGCCAGTGAAAATGGAGTCGGGAACCACCCAAACAATGTCATTTTCTTAACCTGTGATGCATTCGGTGTATTACCTCCTATATCAAAATTAACCCCCGAACAGGCGATGTATCACTTCATAAGTGGCTATACCGCAAAAGTCGCAGGTACGGAACGAGGTATCGATGAACCACAGGCGACGTTCTCAGCTTGCTTTGGAGCGCCCTTCATGCCATTAGATCCCACTGTATATGCGGAACTCCTGGCGGATAAAATACGGAAATATAATTCTACCGTTTGGCTTCTCAATACCGGGTGGACCGGAGGTCCCTATGGAATTGGCCACCGTATGAAACTTTCCCACACGCGGCAAATGCTGGGTGAGGCACTAAAGGGAAACCTGACTGATGTTACCTACGAAGTTGATCCCATATTCGAACTATCAATTCCACAAAAGATAGATGGCGTTCCCAATAATATTTTAAATCCACGAAATACCTGGGATAATAGGCAGGCATATGATCAGAAAGCAGAAAAACTGGCCGCTATGTTTGCTGATAACTTTTGCCAATTTAAGGAAGATGCTAGCAAAGAGCTTGTGCAGGCAGGTCCAGAAGTTTAAGACAACTTTAATATTAGTAATTGGGAGAATCTAATCTCCCAATTACTAATAGCTATCGCCTAATTTTCCATTATTGCATTCAGCTTATCCAGGTTATCCTGTACCCGAAGTGCTTCAATAACCTCATCCACTTCGCCTTTCATGATATCCTCAAGATTGTAAAGCGTTAAGTTGATACGATGATCCGTAACACGGCTTTGAGGATAGTTATAAGTGCGAATTTTTGCACTGCGATCGCCGGTAGAAATTTGACTCTTGCGTTCTTCTTCCCGTTCCTTGCGAAGCTTCTCCTCCTCCTTTTCGTATAGCTTAGAACGCAACATTTTCATGGCCTTCTCCTTGTTCTGGTGCTGAGAGCGCTCTTGCTGACATTCGACCACTACACCCGAAGGTTCGTGTGTAAGACGAACAGCTGAATCCGTTTTATTAACATGCTGCCCTCCTGCACCACTTGCCCGAAAAGTATCTACCCGGATATCGGCCGTATTTACTTCGATATCTACTTCTTCTGCTTCGGGCAGTACGGCTACGGAAGCCGCAGAGGTATGTACCCGTCCCTGAGTTTCTGTCTGCGGCACCCGCTGTACCCGGTGTACCCCACTTTCATATTTCATTTTACCATACACTTCTTCACCTTCAAGGCCAAAGGTCAGTTCTTTATATCCTCCCTTTTCTGATTCGCTAAGACTAAGCAGATTAAGCCTCCATCCCATCTTCTCTGAATATCGGCGGTACATATCAAACAAATCCCCGACAAATATCGCGGCTTCATCTCCACCGGTTCCGGCCCGAAGCTCCACAATTACATTCTTGGAATCATCCGGATCCTTGGGAATGAGCTTATATTTAATAGCTTCCTCCAATTCCTCAAGCCGCGGTTTAAGCTCTTGATTTTCTTCACGGGCCATTTCCGTAATTTCGGCATCATCTCCTTCCTCAATCAGTTCCTCATTCCCCTGAATTTGACCACGGACATCCTTCCACTCATCATAGAGTTCAACCAGGTCTTTTAAATCACTGTGTTCCTTGGTCAGTTCCGTATAGCGATCGGGATCGTCATATACCGCAGGATCACTCATTGCAGCCGTTACTTCTTCAAAACGCTCCTGCACCTGCTCTAATTTTGCTTCAATATCCATCTATACTAAAATACTTTATTTAATTGCGGATGATCTCGGTTATCTGCTACCTTCTAAAATACGATTCTTTCGGCAAAATGAAGAATCCGGAATCATAATTGAATGCATTCATCTTTATTCTTCACTTCTGAGTGAATTATTCTTATGTTTTGTTCAAAAATTCAAACCAGATAATTATTTGATCAATGGACAAGAATCCGCTTTCTGCAAATTTTCGACTGGGATTTTTAGGTGCCGGCCAGCTGGCTCGCATGTCTGCCCTACAGGCTTTTCGTTTTGGCATACAAGTAGGAGTTTTGTCGGACAGGGACGAAAAAGAACCTGTAGAATTTATGACGCCCTTTTCTCAGACTGGCTCGTTTGACTCTGCTGATGATCTGGCTCGTTTCGCAGATATATGTGATGTGTTGACCCTGGAAAATGAGTTTATTGATTCAGAGGTACTTGCACAAGCGCAGGAGAACAGCGGAACTCCCATATTCCCCTCCCCTCAGAGTTTTGGGCTTATTGAAAATAAACTGATTGAAAAACAAACCTTTGAAAATGCCGGACTCTCCGTTACCCCTTATCAATTAATTGAGCGTGATAAAGATCTTAACTCATTTGGAGAAAAACATGGATGGCCTTATCTCCTAAAATCCTCCAAAGGTGGATATGATGGCTTTGGAAACGAAACCGTTCATGATCTGGATGAAGCCCGGGATGCCTTTAAAAAGTTGGGGGGAAAAGATGGACACGATATCATTGCAGAAGCTTTTGTTGATTTTACCCATGAATTGGCAGTACAAGTAGCCCGCAATGAAACCGGACATGTCGTTTATCCATGCTGCGAAACAGTACAGGAAAATCATATCTGTGTGGCGGTAAAATCTCCCGCTCCAGTGGTTACGACTATCCAAAAGAAGGCTCAGGAGATGGCGGTGCAGGCTACCAAAGCCATTGACGGAAAAGGTATTTTTGCCTACGAATTTTTTCTGACCACAGATGGAGAGCTACTGCTCAATGAATCGGCTCCGCGTCCTCATAATTCCGGGCATTATACGATTGAAGGATGCGTAACTTCCCAGTTTGAAAACCATGTACGCGCAGTAATGGGCCTTCCCCTTGGTTCAACAAAGCTTCGAAGTCCAGCTGTAGCAATGGTGAATTTATTAGGTAACAAACGAAGAGATGCCCGAATTGATCATTCCTTTGATGCTTTGCAGGAAGCCGATGGACATCTGCATTTTTATGGAAAGCTGGATAGCAAACCGAGACGGAAAATGGCCCATTATACGCTGTTGGGTGATGATATTAAAAAAACCTATGCGACAGCTCGTAAAGTGACAAAAGATATAACCATTTAGATCTCTATCCAGAATATTAATATTATACACTAATTAAATAGCGAGAATAAACCCCTAATATATTTAAAACATAAAATGAGTAATAACGAACCTAAAGTTGGAGTAATTATGGGCAGTGACAGTGACTGGCCCACCATGCAAAAAGCCTGTGAGATATTGGATGAATTTGAGGTATCCTATGAAAAAAAGGTCGTTTCTGCCCACCGTACGCCAGACCTAATGGCCAAATACGGCAAAGAAGCGCGGGATCGGGGTATACAAGTGATTATTGCGGGAGCCGGTGGTGCAGCCCACCTTCCTGGTATGACTGCAGCCCACACCACTCTTCCGGTTATCGGGGTTCCCGTAAAAACGAGCACCCTTAGTGGACTGGATAGTCTTTACTCTATCGTTCAGATGCCTCCAGGCGTTCCGGTTGCTACGGTAGCTATCGGTAAAGCTGGCAATGCCGCGCTTCTGGCCATTCGGATGTTAAGTATGAACAATCCCACACTGGCGGAGAAACTGGATAACTACCACAAAGAAATGGCACAAGTCTCTTTAGATAAAACAAAAAATCTGACTTAGTTTGTATGCAGGATAATGGCATTTTTCCAACAGGATTTTGTACTGCGGCAAATTAAATATCTCACACAACTCCTGGAACAAATCATATTTAAAAAGAATCAAAAGCAATATGATCAGGCTATAGAACAGATACAAAATGCCTTCCAGCAACTTACAAAAGACCATCCCAAAAATTTCTCTGAACTGAGTCTGGCTGAAACTCTAAACATTTTTAAAAGAGATCAAGATTTTGAAGCAGACCTGGCACTTGCTGTTGCTGATTTACTCATTGAGGAGGGAGAAATGCTGCAGAAGAAACATTATAGCCATTCTCAAAAATGCTATCTCCAGGCACTTTTATTATACAAAAAAGCCCAGCTCACAACTGAAACACCGGTTCCTCTAAATATTCAACAAAGAATAACACGACTTAAAGCTGAAATTCAAGATTCAGAACAACTAGACACCGTTAACGAACTGGTAACTTAACTATATAAGTATTTTTTAATGTTTTTAATGGTGAAAGGGGAGAAAGTAAATGATATCTTACTAGTAAATATCAACTAATATTACATCGTGAGCGACTATAGCAAAAAATTAGAAGATCTTCTTGATCATCAGCTCATCAGTAATGATCAGCTGCAAAAAAAGAAAGAGCTGGGAGGAATCGGTTATCTTATCAACGGTAACATGTGTCTCGGTATATATGATAACTTTCTTGTCGCACGTATTGGCAAATACTTAGCACAGTCATTAATCGATCGTCCGGGTATTAAACCTTATACTTCAGATAATGATGAATTTGATGATTTTATCTTAGTGGCAGAACAGGTTTACGAGCATCCCAAAGCACTCCGGAAATTTATTGATCAATCTATAAAGTATACTTCAGGTCTTTCAGAGAAGAAAAATAAAAACAAGGTTTAACGGACTAGCCTATTATCTTAGAAATAAGTTCCAGAGGTAGATTGCTCCTTAAATCTAATCATAATCCCTTTTTACCGCCAGAAAAACACCGTGCCAGTTCACTTCGATAGCTCCCTCTGTTGAAGAGGAATCCCATTCATCGATAAGCAGATTCATTTCCCGTTTTGTCAATCCCCGGCCTTCTATTTGGGTGTCCGCCCCTATCTTTTTAAGGTACTCGAAGAAATTACGCGCACTCTCAAAAGACTGAGATATCGTATCCTCATAATAATCTACCTGGGCCGGGCCTAGCGACATTTTAACAACCATCTCTTCCACATCCGGAAGAGTATTTCCTGTGTAAGGAATTCCCAACTGCTGGCAATATTCCCGCCAATTGGGAAAACTCTCACTCCCGGGAAAAGAAGTCAATAAAAGTCCACCGGGCTTGGTAGCTTCCAACCATTTTTTCAGAGTTATATCTGGATTTTGAAACCAGTGAGGAGTAAATCCGCTAATGGTTAGCGCATATTCCGGTTGATCAGGGATTGACTCTTCAGCATCCTTAACCTGAAAAGTAATATTGTCATTATCTGCAAATTTCTGTCGACAATAGTTAATCATACCGGGGGCAATATCGATACACTCAATTTTCCGGTCAGGATACAGATCTATAATTCCTTGGGTTACAAAACCAGTTCCGCACCCCAGCTCAATAATCGGCCCCTCGGGAATGATAGCTTTCCATGGTTCAAGAGAGGCAATTAGCCGGTCCGCCATCTGCCTCTGAAGATCAGCATATTCTTCGTACTGTCCCGCAGCGTCACTAAATCCTGATGCTATTTCTGCTTTAACAGACGACGCTTTTTTTTCTTCTTCGACTTCCGGCTCAGTCATAATTCAATATTATTTTACCGTAACTAATTCGAGGCATACCAAATGGTCAACAAGGAATTATAACCTGTGTAACCTAATTATATTAACTCATTATACATAAGTAGCTTAGCAATAATAAAAATTATATTATTGTCCTTGATTACTGGTTTTCCCCTGCCAGGTAGAATCGGATTCAAAGGTGCGAAGCATAGTTCTAAACTGGCGCACAAATCTTCGCTTATCATACTTGGGGGCAAACTGGCCAAACTCTAAAATAAACAGCCGATCCGTTTCATCATCATATATAGTCAAATTCGCAAAGGGTCCCCCCATCGCATCGTTGGTCATCCGCCAGGTACCAAGAGTTTCATAGGCTAAATCTCCATTTATCTCAAAAGATTCTGTTTCTACCGGGCGGCGATATTCCGTCGTTACATACGAACTGTCCCGTGTGCCCCGAATCCACTGTTCCATCAGCGAATCGCGCTTAGCGTTAATCCATTCATCATCCAAAAAACTGATATCTGTGACATCTTCCTTCCACCAGACCCAAAACCACCGGTCATTTTCCGGTAGTGGCCGGCGCATCGTAAAGAAGTGATTTTCTTCGCCGTTATGAGTATAAGTAGTATCAATACTTTTTCTCCAGTCATGCTGTATCCTTATGTTCCAACCGGCATCGGTCCATAAACTATCAGCCAACTCTGTCTGTTCTCCCCGCTCATAGATCTCTTCTTTCCATCTTGCAAATTCTTTTTCCATCAGGTGGTCGGTTAAGGTATTTTCCGAATTTCGAATCTGTTCGGCCAGAGCCGAGTCGGTTGGAGCGGAAAGAATCATGGTCCACTGATTTCTATACCATCTGTCCTGAAGCGGAAAAGCAAAGGACTCCCCATTTTGAACCTGGCTTTCAATTTCATCACTAAGTAAAGCACGGATAAATTGGGCTGTATTGGTGCTATCGTTAATAGGAGCAGCAACAATTAAATTTTTAGACCGCTTTAAACGCTCAAGCTCATCATTATTCTGAAAGTCTTGGAAATTTAGATTAAAGAGGGGCTGGGGATTGGGGATCGTTCGCACCCATCGACCGTATGTTTCCCGCAAAGCCTCGGCAGTTTCACTATCCCACTGTGTGGAATCCATCATTACAGTCACTTCACTAAATCCACCAGCCGCTTCCTGGCGATAATCTCCCTCACAGCTAATCCAGGTAACCGCCATTAAAATTAGTAATCCAATTTTAAATAATGATTTCATAAATATACTGTGATTGTTAATGTTAAGACTTACCATACTTTAAGGTTCTAACAAAATCAAATACCTTTTCTTTCCAGCCATTTTCAGGATAGTGTTCCCGGATGGTATCTATGAGCGCACTACCAACAATGAAGCCATCCATATCTGCAGCTATGCGTTGCGCATCTTCATGGGTTTTAATTCCAAAGCCTACCATCTTAGGATTTTTAACCACATTTTGTTTTACTCGGTTAATAAATCGCGCGACGGATTGGGCAACCTCATCTCCTTCGCGAGCCCCTGTAACGCCTGTCACAGACACACAATACACGAATCCATCGGAAGCCTTATCAATCTTTTGCATCCGCTGATCGGAAGAATTAGGAGCCACCAAATAGATCAGTGAAAGTCCCTGAGACCGTACTTTTTCAGAAATAATTCCGGACTCTTCAATGGGTATATCCGGAATAATGAGTCCATCAACCCCGGCGTTGGATGCTTCCTCACAGAAATCATCAATTCCATACCGTAAAACAGGATTGATATATCCCATAAGTACTATGGGAATTGCAGATTTTTGTCGAACCTGCCGGACCATCTCAAATATTTTTTCCATTGTAATACCCTGTTCAATAGCAATATTACTGGAATATTGAATGGTAGGGCCATCGGCCAAGGGATCACTGAAGGGCATTCCTAATTCAATAAAATCGGTTCCGTTCTCCTCAAACCCTAAAATCAAATCTACCGTTGATTCCAGATCAGGATAACCGGCCGTTAAAAAGAGACTCATAATTTTTGAGGAATCGTCATGCCTCTTAAAAAGCTGTTTTATTCTATTGTCGGTCTTAATCATCTTGTTGTTATTCATTTACACACAGACTATGCTAATTTCTTGTGATTAAATTATAGGTTCTTTGATATCGTGCCCATATCTTTATCCCCGCGGCCGGAACAATTTAATACCACAATTTCATCTTTGGAAGTTTGTGGCATCAATTCATCCAGGTAAGCAATGGCGTGTGCCGTTTCCAGGGCCGGAATAATTCCTTCCAGGTCGGACAGAAGTTTAACACCCTTCATAGCCTGTTCATCCGTAATTCCGGCATATGTAACTCTTTTTGAATCGCGAAGGTAGGAATGCTCGGGACCAATACCCGGATAATCGAGACCTGCGCTAATGGAATGTGCCAGCTGTATCTGGCCTTCTTTATCCTGCAGCAAATAACTCATTGATCCGTGTAGCACACCCGGTTCTCCAATTGTTAATGTAGCTGCTGTCTGATCAGTATCTGCACCCAAACCCGAGGCCTCAAGTCCATACATCTTTACGGATTCATCCTCTATAAAGGGATAAAACAGCCCTATCGCATTTGAACCACCTCCTACACAGGCGAGCAGATAGTCCGGTCCTCGTCCCTCGGCTTCCTGCAGCTGGCGGCGTGTTTCATCACCAATTATACGATGGAAATTGCGTACCATCTTCGGATAAGGATGCGGCCCCACTACCGAACCGATAATATAGAAAGTATCTTCCACATTCGTCACCCAGTCACGTATGGCTTCATTGGTTGCATCTTTAAGAGTCTGTGAGCCACTCTCAACGGATCGGACCTCGGCCCCAAGCAAACGCATGCGTTCAACATTTAGTTTTTGCCGCTCCATATCTTCGGCGCCCATATATACAATACAGTTAACGCCAAATTTAGCACAGGCTGTTGCGGTAGCTACGCCATGTTGTCCCGCCCCGGTCTCAGCAATAATACGCTCCTTGCCCATACGCTTGGCCAGTAATATCTGTCCGATTGCATTATTAATCTTGTGGGCCCCGGTATGACATAAATCCTCTCGCTTGAGATATATCCTAGCTTTGCCATAGTATTCTGTTAACCGGTTGGCATAGGTAAGCTTAGTTGGCCGGCCCACATAATCATTAAGTAAATCAAGATATTCCTGGCGGAATTCCTCATCAGCCCAAGCTTCATTATAGGCCTCTTCTAAAGTTTCCAGAACAGGAATGAGTATTTCCGGGACAAACTTACCGCCGAAATTACCGTAATAACCTTCTTTTGTTGGCAGATCGTATTTCATAGTAATGTTTAACTAATTTTTAACAAATAACTAATAAATATAAAACTAACTAAAGTCTCCCTTCCCCTGCAGGTCCCAAATTTCGCGCATTTCATCCATAAAGGACTCGACCTTACTAAAATCTTTTATACCAGGTTCCTCTTCCAGTCCACTTGAAAGATCCACTGCATAGGGGGCAACGGTTTCACATGCTTTACGAATATTTCTGTCATCAAGTCCGCCGGAAAGAAAGAACGGAGCGCGATCAGTGATTTTATTCAGTTTTTTCCAGTCGAAAGTTTCGCCGGTTCCGCCCCATTGCTTTTCAACCTTGGTGTCAAAAAGCAGAAACTCAGCCACTTCAAGATAGGGCTCCACGCGAGAAATTATATCACCGGCAGTATCCTTCTCTTCAATATGGATAGCTTTAATAACAGGCTTATCAACAAGCTCACAGTATTCCGGATTTTCATTTCCATGAAGCTGGACGTAATCAATACCAGTCTGCCTGCTAATCATATTAACGTCATCCAGAGGCTGGTTTACGAACACTCCCACACATTTGGGCCCTTCTACCCAGTTAATAATAGCTCCGGCTTTCGCGGGTGTGACATGTCGTGGACTTCTTTCATAAAAAATAAATCCAACATAATCAGCCAGCGCCCCCGAAACAAAGCGGGCATCTTCAAGTGTTGTTATTCCACAAATTTTGACTTTTGTTCGTTCCTTATTAGGTGCCATTATTTACTGTTCTGTGAGTTTTGTATTAACTCTTGTACATTATCCTTCAATTTTTTAACTGCCTCACCCGGATCAGGTTGACGCATAAAATATTCTCCTATCAGTGCAGCATGAATATCATTATTAAATAAATAATGCAGATCATCGGCACTGCTCAACCCACTTTCAGAGATCAGGACCGTTTCTTCCGGAGCTTTCTTCAGGAGGTCCACTCCGCGGTGTAAATCGACTTCAAAGTTCCTTAAATCTCTATTGTTAACTCCAAGTATATCAACAAATTCAAAAGGTACACGTTCATAATCCTCTTCTGAATAACACTCTACCAGGGCCTGTAATCCAAATTCCTCGGCGGCATGTAATAATTCCTCGAGCTGATGGCCATCCGTTATTGCAACAATTAATAAAACCGCATCGGCCCCATAAGATCTTGCCTCCTTAATCTGATATGGTTCTATAATAAAATCCTTGCGCAGCAATGGAATAGAAGTCTTATTGCGAACACTTTCAAGGTATTTCAAATCACCTTTGAATGCCGGTTTATCGGTCAAAACAGAAATGGCAGCAGCTCCACCCTCCTCGTACTGATCTGCAATCTTTACGGGATCAAAATCGGGACGTATAAGTCCCTTGGATGGGGAAGCCTTTTTAATCTCCGCAATAATTGACACCTCTTCCGGCCGCCTTAATGCTTCCCGGAAATCTCGAACCGGTTGCTCAAAATATTCAAACGAATCCAAATCGTTAAAGCTGACTTTCTGCTTTCGTTTCTTTAGATCAACTGCTGTTTGTTCTACAATTTCATCAAGTATAGTAGGCATCGGACTACCCCTTCTGGGCTATATCATTAGTAGCTTCAACGAATCGATCCAGTGCCTTCCTAGCCGCTCCTGATCGTAAACTCTCCTCAGCAAGCTCTTTGGCCTCTGTGAGGTGATCTACCTTTCCTGAGGCATGTATTCCAAAAGCTGCATTGAGAAGAATGATATCCTGCTGTGCAGCCGTTGCTTCATTATCCAATATTGACTGAATAATTTGTGCATTATATTCTGCATCACCTCCCATTACCTCATCTATATCAGCCCATTCAAAATCGAGGGCACGGGGATCAAAAGTGGAAGCATCCTTAACCATGCTATTGGTTAGTTCAAAAATTTCGGTTTGTGCACTTAAGCTTACTTCATCCAGCCCATCGTGTGCGTTAAGAGTGTAAGCAAACTCAGTATCCAGATTTGCCAGAATACGGGCGATCTTACGGGCAACCTCTTTACTATAGGCCCCAATTACCTGACGCTTTACCCCTGCCGGGTTCATAAGTGGCCCCAAAATATTGAAAAAGGTACGAATACCCAGGACCCTTCGAGCGGACATCACGTGTTTCATTGCCGGATGAAAGTTAGGAGCAAACATAAAAACAAGTCCAGCTTCATTAAAGACCTGTTCAACCTCTTCCTTTTGGAGGTCAATCACACCTCCAAGTACTTCAAGCACATCCGCACTACCACTCTTGCTGGATACGCTTCTGTTCCCGTGTTTTAGCACAGGTACTCCTGCGCCGGCTACCACAAACATGGCCGTTGTA
>CAYXVW010000033.1:0-3453 GCA_964468695.1 uncultured Balneolaceae bacterium
CGATAACGTCGATGTGCTGGTATGTCCGCCTACTATTTCTTTAAAAACTGCTTCAGAAGAACTTGAGGAAGTTGAAGGCATTGCTCTGGGAGGTCAAAATGTACATTCGGAGGATAACGGTGCCTATACGGGCGAAGTCAGTACGCAGATGCTTAAGGAAGTTAACTGTGAATATATAATATTGGGGCACTCCGAGCGCCGCCAGTATTTTGGAGAGACTGATAAAACGGTAAATGCCAAAACAGTAAAGGCTCTTGAAGATGGATTGCGCCCCGTCATTTGCGTGGGAGAATCCCTGAAACAGCGCAAAGCCAATGAACATAAGCTGGTAGTCCGCAAACAGGTTGAAGCCGCTCTGATTGGAGTCGATGAACAACAAGCCGAAAAACTGGTTATTGCGTATGAGCCTATATGGGCTATAGGAACGGGCGAAACGGCAACTCCTGATCAGGCGCAGGAAATGCACGCAATGATCCGTGAGGTGCTTGCTGACTTATATAGTCAGAATACCGCAGACAGTATTCAGATTTTGTATGGCGGAAGCATGAAGCCCCATAACGCTGAAGAACTGTTAAGCCAGTCCGATGTTGACGGGGGATTGATTGGCGGAGCTTCTCTAAAAGCCGATAGCTTTACTGATATCATTAAAATAGCAGATAACCTTTCTTAAAAATATTATGGGTTTAAACGTTTTACTTTTAGGTAGTGGCGGAAGGGAACATGCGATGGCCTGGAGCATTGCAAAATCCGATCTATTGGATATGCTTTTCATTGCTCCGGGAAATCCCGGTACTGCAGAAATCGGCAAAAATGTGGATCTATCCCTCGATGATTTTGATGGGATCCTGTCTTTTGTAGAGGAAGAGGCTATTGATTTAACCGTTGTGGGTCCCGAGCAGCCGCTGGTGGCCGGTATTACTGATTTCCTGGAGGCTGAGGGACATAAGGTATTTGGTCCCTCCAAGTATGCGGCTCAGCTGGAAGGCAGCAAAAAGTTTGCCAATGAATTCATGAAGGAAAATCGCATTCCTACGGCTGATTTTGAAAGCTATACCAGGGCACAATTTGACCGGGCTCTTGCAGATATTAAAGCAAAGGATATTTATCCTGTTGTACTGAAGGCCGACGGACTGGCCGGCGGGAAGGGAGTATTTATTTGTGAGACGGAAGAAGACGTGGAGAAGAGGCTTGAGGAACTAAAGGAAAGCGACCGTTTTGGAGGAGCTGCCGATACGCTGGTAGTTGAAGAGTTCTTGAAGGGCAAGGAAGCCTCTGTGTTTGTTATTTCCGACGGCAAAACCGCTAAAATTATTCATTATGCACAGGATCATAAGCGAATAGGAGAAGGAGATACCGGTTTAAATACCGGGGGAATGGGGGCTTATGCACCTACACCGGTTATAGGCAGACGGATGTTACAGCGTGTAGAAAAGGAGATTATCCTTCCTACAATTTCTGCTATGTTACTGGACGAACATCCCTACAAAGGTATTTTATACTGTGGATTGATGATTACCACGGAAGGCCCGAAGGTAGTGGAGTTTAACTGCCGCCTTGGTGATCCTGAATGTCAGGCCATTCTGCCTTCGCTGCAATCTGATTTCCTGGATCTGATGTATGCTGCAACGGAAGAAAACCTGCACCTTAAAGAGTTAAAAATTGATGATCAGTATCGCTGCTGCGTCGTGCTTGCATCAGATGGATACCCGGTAGAATATGAAAAAGGAAAAGAGATAACCGGTATTAAAGATGTTTCGGATGCGGCCTTGGTATTTCATGCCGGAACCAAGTCTGAGGATGGGAAGATTTTAACCGATGGTGGACGTGTCCTGAACGTCGTGGGGAGTGGTGAAACACTACAGGCGGCAATCAGGAATACGTATAAAGAAGTAGATAAAATTTCGTTCTCGAATAAATATTTCCGGTCGGATATAGGAGCCAAAGGACTGGCGTATATTGATGAGTAAGGAAAAGAGGAAGTAATGGATGTAGATATTTTTTCCGCATCCATTACTCACTTTTTTATCTCTGATTTCAATCAGAGATAAAAACTATCCTTGTCTCGAAAGTTATTTATAGAAATATTCTTTTACTTTGCTGCGCTTGATCTTACCAGTGTGGGAACGGGGGATGGAAGCTACCCTGATGATTTCTTTAGGTATTTTGAAAGATTGCAGATGATCTTTCAACAGTTCTTGTATGGTTCCGCTTTTTATCTTTTGATTATTCGTAGTTGTGACAATCGCGACTACTTTTTGGCCCCATTCCTTGTCGGGTAGTCCAATAACAGCAGCATCTTCAATTTTCGGAAGTGCCTTCAGGGCGTTTTCTACTTCTGCCGGTGATATATTTTCACCTCCACTGATAATTAAGTCGGTGCGGCGGGCTTCAATAAAAAGCTCATTGTGTTCATTCAAATAGCCGTAATCCCCGGTATTAAACCATCCCTCACTATCAAAATAGTTCGTGTTATTTCTGTTTAGATAGCCGTCGAAAATCTGGGGACCTTTAAGCCAAATTTGTCCTGAAACAAAAGTATCCACCGATTGGCCTTCGTCATTGCGGATATCTATGCTATTTGGACCAAAGATTTTTCCTACGCTTTTTTTAGGACGACTCAAATCGCCAACGGTCTTTAGAGGATTTGCAGCTATCTGAGCACAGCTTTCCGTCATTCCATAACTGGTAATGATTGGAATTCCCCGATTAAAACAGTCATCAATAAGGGAGGGGGCAATAGGTCCGCCACCCAGTAAAATAGCCTGAAAATTGTTATGAGCTGCAAAATCGTTCCTGTTCATCAGACGATTGAGCATTGTGGGAACCAGAGATGCTGCTACGAGCTGTCTATGCTGACTTAAAAGTTCTGTGGTTTTTAAAGGGTTAAATCTATCAATCCGGTAAATTCCCGATCCATAGAGGAGGGAACGCAGGATAACCGAGATACCTCCGACATGGTGCAGAGGTAAACACAGCAGCCATAAGTGATTCCGGCTGGGTTGAAGGTTTTGGCTTGATGCCTGTGCTGCATATAGCATTTGCAGGCGCTTTAAAGGAACAATCTTGGGCGATCCCGTCGTACCTGAGGTAAAGAAATAGCCAAACAGCTGGGTGGGCTTAACGCTTTCTTTGTGCGCTGCTACCCAATCTTCAGGTTTAAAATCTGGAGTTAAAATTTTTTGTAACGAAAACCGGTCAATGTTTACGGATTGAAGCGACAGTTTCGATGTTTCCTGATCTGTAACAAGGAGCCCAATATTGAGCTGGTTCAGTAACTCCAACTGTTCTTTTTGAGGAAGCTCATAATCAATGGGGACAAAAGGAATGCCAAGTCTCCAGCAGGAAGCTATGATAAAAATAAGTTCATCAGAAGAGGGGGCTGACAGGGCCACCGGTTTGGTGAAGTCGTAATCAATTTCTTTAAGAAAATGGAGAAAGTGATGTTCAAATTGC
>CAYXVW010000033.1:3553-10317 GCA_964468695.1 uncultured Balneolaceae bacterium
GGCTCCCCATCCCGAGGCAAGAATAGCGGTAATGGTTCGACCGATACTGCTTTCCAGACTGGAAGTAAAAATTATTTTTTTTTCGGATCTGATTGATTGTTCATAAATTTTTTTAATTCGTTCAAAACTGCCTATAACCATTGGTTTCAAAATTAGGAAAGAGATATGGGGAAGGAGCTCCCTCCAGTTTTTGGTATTCTTATTCAGGGATTCATCCAGGGCCAGGGGAGTAGAACTTTGTAATGCTAATTCTTTATAGTTTTCAGGGTTGGATTTAGCTAAAGGTTCTTCGCAGTATTCGATATCCAGGTTTGCGAGTTTCTCGAGACATGAGACAGACTCAGGGAGAGACCAGGCCCGGTTGGCATCCAGCCGGATGCCAATACCCGGATATTGGGTCCGTATCTTTTTAAGTTGAGTCAATTCTTTTTCAAAATCGATACCCACCTTGCATTTCAGAGTCGTAAAACCTTTCTCTTTTAGTTTGGCAACAGATGACAATACCTTATTATCATTACCAGAAAGAGGCAGAAGTCCATTGACGGGAGTTTTTTTATTCCACTGATCGAACAGTAGCTGCTGCAGAGATTTTCCAGTTCTGTGGGCCTCCAGCTGAGAAGCCAGCGTATCCAGCGCAAATTGCAGAGAAGAAGCGATCGGCTGTTGCCGGTAATGGTCATGGAGTAGTTGAATCGGACGAGCATGACTCAGAAGGGAATGCCAAACCTTAATATTTTTTTTTACCTGATCCTTAACATCATCCAGACTTTCGGATGAGAAACCGGGCAGAGGGGCTGCTTCTCCAACGAAGGAGCGCTCGGAAGTCTCCAGGTATAAAATGATCCCTTCCCGGTACCGATAGGTATGCTGACTGTTTTTGAGCGATTGATGAAAAGGCAGGCGGTATGTGTAGGTGGTCAGATTCAAGAGAGATCAAGAAGTATACCGGCGCCAAACAGGAAGGTAAACAAGAGCATAAAGCCGGCGGTCTGCTTTAAAATTTTATTGAGCTTACGCTTATCACTTTCTGTCCATATTTGATAAACGAGTATTACTGCCAAAGGCAATGACAAAAAGGGCAGGAGGATTTCCCATCCATATCCTAGTCTGAAATAAAAATGTGGGGGAATTGCAAAGGCGATAAGCATCATGAACAGATATTCCCACTTCAGGAATTGTTCACCGAAAAGAACGCCCAGCGTATTTTTGCCCGCGGGACCATCTTGTTCTATATCACGCAGGTTATTTACAACCAATATATTGGTAGAAAGGGCTCCAACGGCAAGGGAAGCCCAGAAAGGATCTGTGCTCCAAAAGAGAGCATTCACATAATAAGTGCCCATAACTGCTACAATTCCAAAAAAGATAAAAACAAACAGGTCTCCAAGGCCATTATAACCCAGAGGATAAGGCCCCCCGGTATAGAGAATCCCGCAAATAAGAGAAGCCACTCCAATCGCAAGGATTACCCATCCGGCGTGCCAAACGAGATAAAGTCCCAATATAAAAGCAAGTCCCATAGTAATGATGGTTGCATTGAGCATGGCCTGTTCAGAGATATGGCCCGATGCCGTAGCCCGTTCAAAGCCGATACGTTCACTGGTATCAGCTCCTTTTTTAAAATCAAAATAGTCATTCGCAAAGTTGGTACCGATCTGGATGAGAAAGGCGCAAAGTAGGGCAACGGTACTGGCTATGATATCAAAAACGTAGTCATGAATCGCAAGTACGGTTCCCAGAAAAACGGGCACAAATGCGGCGGGTAATGTTTGGGGGCGGGCGGCATTAATCCAACTTTTTATTAAAAGGGTGTTCAAGGCAGATAAAAAATTAAGTTCTTTATGGTTAAAAGGTAAAAATTACTGTACTAATTGAAGTTAATAGCAATAAAACTGAATTAAATTAAGTTTATAGTAATTTAATTAGGGTTTTGGACTATTGCGTCTAAAATATTTTTGCATAAATGATTAATTAGCTTTTTATTATAGCTTAAAATTAAGCTACTGGAAAGTTAAGCTTTTAACATAGCTTAGTAAACGAATGATATATAAGTGTCAAACACTGGTGATAAATTTTACCGTAATCCTTCGGAAACTAACTTTTCAGATAGTTTAATTCCAGTTATAAGCTAACTAATAATTTAATAATCAATTATAGAAACTTACATGGCTTTCTCTAAACTCGAATATATTTGGCTTGATGGTTATCAGCCAACCCAATCGTTGAGAAGTAAAACAAAAGTTCTTCATGACTTCAGTGGTGAACTTGAAGATGCACCAATATGGAACTTCGATGGAAGTTCAACCGAACAGGCAAAAGGCAGTTCTTCTGACTGCTTGTTGAAGCCCGTAGCTATTTATCCTGATCCTTCACGGAAGTCGGCATATCTGGTAATGACGGAAGTACTAAATGCGGATGGTACTCCTCATGAAAGTAATGCCCGGGCCACGATTGATGAAGAGGATGGTGATTTTTGGTTTGGTTATGAGCAGGAATACTTTCTCTCGGATCCTGAGACAGGTCGACCAATAGGTTTCCCAAATAATGGATTTCCACCACCTCAGGGACCTTACTATTGTGGTGTCGGTGGAGATACTGCTTTCGGCCGCGAAATTATTGAAGAACATTTGGACTTATGCCTTGAAGTTGGTCTTAATATCGAAGGTATCAATGCTGAAGTTGCTGCCGGACAGTGGGAATTCCAGATTTTCGGCAAAAGTGCAAAGTCAACCGGAGATGAAATATGGCTCGGGCGTTATCTAATCGAACGTCTCGCTGAGAAATATGGATTGGTTGTTGACTGGCATCCAAAACCATTGGGTGATACCGATTGGAACGGTTCAGGTATGCATGCTAATTTCTCCAATGAATTCATGCGGGAAACCGGTGGCGAAGAAAACATGAAAGCCATCTGTGAAGCTTTTGGAGATCATATCGATGAGCACATCGAGGTATACGGTGCGGATAATGACAAACGTCTGACCGGTAAACACGAGACGCAATCCATAGATAAGTTTAGTTATGGAGTTTCTGACCGTGGCGCATCTATCCGAATTCCTGTTACAACGAAGGAAGACGGCTGGGTCGGACGCCTGGAAGATCGTCGTCCGGCATCCAATGCGGATCCCTATAAAGTAGGAGCTCGTATTATTGAGACGGTTAATAGTGTTGATCTCTAATTAAAGTACAGAGTTAATTACACTCTTGATTTAAAAACCCCGTTTCTGTGAAGAGACGGGGTTTTTCATTATATCTGCTTTGACATCAAAGGGGAATTCGTATTTTAAGGCACTACCAAAAAATGATTTCTCTGAATATTAATACATGAGTCGAAATCTGGATATAATGTTGACCCTGCAAACCCATATTAAATTGAGGCGGATAAGTTAATTAGTATAATGGATCAGAAAGCAGTTGTTGAAGAGATAGAGAAAAGGAAAGCCAATAGAATTAAGTTTGCTGTAACGGATATAGACGGAATCCTCCGTGGGAAAACTATTTCCAAATCAAAATTTTTAAAAAGCCTGGATAAAAAAGTCGGTTTTTGTAATGTCATCTTTGGCTGGGATATGAATGATGGCGTTTATGACCATTCCTCTGTTACAGGCTGGCATACGGGCTATCCGGACTCTTATGCTTCTATTGATCCATCTACCTACAGAACGATTCCCTGGGAAGGGGAGATGCCATTTTTTTTAGCTGATTTCAGTGGTTCAGAAGATATGGCAGGAGTATGTCCCCGTACTTTACTGAAAAAGGTTCGACAGCGTAGTATCGATATGGGATACAACCCACAGTTTTCTAATGAGTTTGAATGGTTTAACTTTCGGGAAACCCCCCAAAGTTTAAAAGAGAAGAATTATAAAGATCCTAACCCTCTATCTCCGGGTATGTTTGGTTACTCCATTCTCAGATCTTCACAAAATGCTCCATACTTTAATGACTTGTATGACCAGCTGTTTGCGTTTGGGGTACCTATTGAAGGTCAGCATACCGAAACCGGAGATGGCGTCTTTGAAGCCAGTATTACCTATACTGATGTATTGGAAGCCGCTGACCGCGGCGTGCTGTTTAAATCGGCCGTTAAGGAGATCGCATATCAGCATGAATTGGTGGCCAGCTTCATGGCAAAGTGGAATAATGATCTGCCGGGATGCAGTGGACATATTCATCAAAGTCTGTGGGACAAAGATGGAGAGGAGAATATGTTTTATGATTCTTCAAGAGAAAATAACATCAGTAAAATTCTAGAGCACTATTTAGCGGGGCAACTCCATTGTCTGCCTCATATATTGCCCATGTATGCTCCAACCGTAAACAGTTATAAACGCTTTGTAGAAGGTTCCTGGGCTTCTACAACTGTCAGTTGGGGTATAGGAAATAGAACAACCGCCCTCAGAGTTATTCCCGATGGGACTAACTCTACTCGGGTAGAGACGAGGATCCCCGGAGCCGATGCCAATCCCTATTTATCCATGGCAGCCAGCCTGGCATCCGGGTTATATGGAATCAAACATAACCTCAGTCTGGATATTGTAAAAACCCAGGGCAATGAATATGCTAATAGTGAAAATCAACTGTTACCGACATCACTCAGGGAGGCTACGGATGCTATGAAAGCTTCAAAACTGCCTGAAAAATTATTTGGTAAGGCGTTTACGGATCATTTTATTAAGACCAGAGAATGGGAGTGGGAACAATTTTCAAAGCAAGTAACCAATTGGGAATTACAACGTTATTTTGAAATTATTTAAAACTATTTTTTATGCTTCAGATTGATTTTAATCAGATTGTAAGAGAGGCTGTTGAAGCTTATGATGACAGTAAAGAAATTATTAATATTTCAGATATCAGTGCTAAGGTTTCTACAAATCATGTCTATCGAATTTCTTTCTCAGATGAAAATGTGATTATTGCAAAGCTCTCTTACTTCGGAAAATTTGAGCATTTTGTGGAAGATCATAGTATAATTAATTCATTAGCTAATAATCTTCCTTCCCCCTTTGAAAATGTATTAGCGCGATCACTGATTAAGGGGAATTCTCTTTTTGTACATCGCCATCAGGATGAATTGATTGATGTTTGGGTCGTATTTTATCGTCCCATGGAGGTAAAAAAGCGATTGCCCAAACGATTGAATGAGGACCAAATAGATAAGCTCGCGGTAAGTTTTGCCCGCTTCCACAAAGCATGTCACAGTATCAAAAATACACTTCCTCCCTCATCTAAAACCCTGGAAGTAGATATCAATCATCTGCTTGAGATACTGGAAACCAAGGAAGGCCGGCATGAGCATCGTATGCACATAGACTTAATTAAGCGGCAATGCCACACCTTTTTGGAGAATATTGAAGAGCTTGGAACCGATGAATTGGATGTTATCCCCGTTTTTGTAGACTGGAATATCGGTAACTTCTCAGTTACCAAAGATTTTCAACTTTATTCCCGATGGGATTACGACTGGTTTCGTATGAGTTCTAGAATGATGGATTTTTATTTTTTCAGCCGTATTGTTTCACATGCGGGTGATCAAACGATTTTTAGTTATGATCTGGACCCACTTATGGAGGATCGTTTCCTGCGGTTCCTGAAAGTATATCACAATGAATACCCACTTAAAGAAGTAGAGATCCGGTTTTTAAAAGAGGCCTATCGTTTTTTCTTGCTCAATTATGTTGTGAAATATGGCCGATATTTCTTTCATGAGGTATTTGCAACACGTCTCCAACAGGAAGCGTATAATGAGCATTTGCCTGTAGTTTACGAAAAATTTGATCCGGAACCTTTATTAAAAGCACTCAATCTTTAGCATAAACAATGGAAAAAGTATCATTTTATTCACTGGTAAAGAATTTTAAAGCTGTTTTTATTGACTCTTATGGTGTACTTAAAAACCACCAGGGACTTATTGATGGGACACAGGAGTCTATTGATTACATTAGAAGCCAGAATATTCCTTTTAGGATCCTTACTAATGATGCCTCGCGTAGCCAAAAACAACAGATCCAGGTTTTTGAAAATCTTGGATTAAAAGGCCTCCGCGAAGAGGAAATAATCACTTCAGGAATGCTTGCCCGGCAGTTTTTAAAGCTTAAAATTAAGTCGGGCAAGGTCGCCTACCTGGGGACAGAGAACTCAGCGGAATATATTCTGCAATCGGGGTTGGAACACGTGCCTATATCCGATGTTGACCTAAACAATATGAACGATATCGAGGAGATTTCAGCACTGTTGTTTCTGGATGATGAGGGTTTCGACTGGAATCTCCATATTAACAAGACCGTAAATTTTCTCCGTCGTAAGAATCTGCCGGTCATAGTAGCTAATTCTGATAAATATTATCCGGTATCAAAAAGCGATGTCGCCATTGCAATTGGAGGTATTTCAAGATTGGTAGAGTATGTGGTGGACCAAAAGTTTATACGATTCGGAAAGCCTGACTCTCAGATGTTTATGTATGCATACGACGAACTCAATAAAATCGGAAATTTTACCAAAGAAGATATTTTGATGGTGGGGGATACGTTGAGGACAGATATCCTGGGAGGCAATAAGTTTGGTCTTAAAACACTGTTAGTACTTTCGGGCAACACTCGTGCAGACAATGTTGATCTTAAAATTAATTCTTCCGGTATTATTCCCGACTATATAGCTGATTCTATTTTGACTTAGCTAAGGGGATGAAAGGGGGCCCTATATAAAAATGATAGTGCAAATTTTGACAATCACTACCACATTATATTTTCATCATATGATGTGGGATT
>CAYXVW010000033.1:10327-15437 GCA_964468695.1 uncultured Balneolaceae bacterium
TCTTCCGGTATTATTCCCGACTATATAGCTGATTCTATTTTGACTTAGTTGTGCCTGGGGATACAATAGGTTCCCCATATATAAAAAATAGTGCATATCTTGACTATCACTACCATATTATATTTTAAAGTATGATATGGGGTTTTAGCTATTCAACAGGAAAAGTGATTGAAAATTGGGCACCGTTTGTATTGGATATCTCCATGGTGGCTCCCAGCTGATTTTTAAAAGTATCAATCAGCATCATGCCCAGGGAGCTGCTGTTTTTTAGATCAAAATCGTCCGGAAGTCCCTCTCCATTATCCCCAATAACCAGCTTAATTGTTTCATCGCTTTGAAGTTTTAGGGAAATACTAATTACGCCTGATTCTTTTTTATTAAAAGCGTGTTTGAAGGCATTTACTACTATTTCATTGATTAACAATCCGCACGGGATAGCCTGGTCGATATCGAGTGAAATATCATCAAAGTCAAATTTCAGCTCTATTTCCTGATTCGTTCCTGCAAAAGTATTACGCAGACTTCTGACCAGCTCAGTAATATATTGTGACATTTCGATATCCGTGAGGGTAGAGGTCCGATATAGCTTGTCATGTACCAGAGCCATTGATTTTAGTCGCGACTGACTGTCGCGCAGCGCTTTTTTTGTTTCCTCATTTTCAACTCCTTCCAGCTGAAGTTCAAATAATCCGGACATTATGGCCAGGTTGTTCTTTATCCGGTGGTGGATCTCTTTTAATAATATTTCTTTATCGTTCAGAGATTCCTGTAAATCTTCGGTTTTGTTCTTAACTGAAGATCGCAGCGAAATAATCCATCCGATTACAAGAAGGATTAAAAGAAGTCCAATCGATCCCCAGAAAGTTATCTGACTTTGTGTAATACCTATTGGCGTTAAATCTCCCGGGGTGCGCAAATGAATCTTATAAGTACTTTCTTCTTCACCCTTACTGTCTGGGTTATATAAGCTTAAGACACCGGTTATTCGAACCTCATCCCCAACACTCAGTGACTCCAAATCAAATTGCTGATACATGGAATGAAAATTGGTAACATAGACCATCATCGATTTATCCGGTTTATTATATGGAGCAACCATAATGTATTTACCGTTAAATCGATCTCCCTTGCTAACTACATTGCCCGTTCCGTTTACCAACATGCCCTCAAACTTTTGGGGCGTATCCACAGCCTGGAAAAAAGGAATGACTGGTGGCTGCTTCCCGGTAGTGGGAAATACGGAGTATTCAGACACATTAATTTCTGTCAGGCCATAGTAATCCTGTATTACACCTGTAGCAACGATACTATCACCGCGATTTATGGTTTTGTCAAAAGATTCGGAGAAAAGAGATATACCCGTAGAATCATTCTGGATAAAGACCTGTAGATAATTTTCATGAAGTAGGCCGGTAGAAATATTGGCAATTCCAGTTACGGTTACCGTGTCTCCCGTTAACGATGAGATGTTATTGTTACCTATGTTGCTTTTAATCTTATCCAGAGAGACAATGTCCTGTTTGAGTTTCTCCTGTGACTGAGAATAACCAACAGTATTAAAGAATAAGAAAATGGATAAGAGTAAAGAAAAATATGCCGGCATAGTTACGCCAGTAGAGCCCCTGAGCTTCGTCATCAACGTATTATTTAGCCAAGTAGTTTTTTAAGTATATCCTGAAGCAATGTTAAACTACGACTTCTGTGGATTGTAGGCAACTGCGAAAAGTATCTCTTGCGTTGTAAAAATCTCCTTTAGCACCAACAAAAAAAGGAGAGCGTGCTTTATTAACATAACTGTTTGGTTCTGAAGATTAGATATCGGGAGGAATTCACTAATTGTAATTATTTCTCACCTGACTCAGCAGAAATTTCCAGAGATTGTTTTTTGTGTAATTCAATTACTTCTAGCAAGATGAAATATATTTTATTTACTAATTAAACATATTGTTATGTGACTATACTAGCTTTTACCATTTGAATTTTATTAGCAATAATATTTTATATTGATATAAATAAGATCTACTATTCATCTATTCAGATTGGTACCTACCCCTGCGTATAAATAACAACCAATCAATTAAATATGAGAGGTCAAATATGAATGATATAAACTCATTCACCACAGATCGTTTAGAAATAAAGAGGGGAGGGATGATGAAGTTTGTATTGATTGCCTGCCTTGCTTTATTTGTTATAGCTTGTTCTGAAAGCAGTCTAACCACTACTGAAACTACCAATAATAGCGATGACTTAGTTTCATCAACCGAGATTATCCCACATACTATCCTTAGTAGTGGGAATCTTAGTGAAGCACTCGGAACGTCATCAGATTTCCGTGCGAAAGGAGCACAGGCAGCGAATGAAGATGGATTCACAAGCCCACTTTTTGGACTTGCAACAGCTCCTAACGGGGATATTCTTGTGGCGGATGCCGGTGCGGGCGTTGCCACCCTTGATGGTAGGATGGAGATTGCTTTACCTGGTATTTCCGATATGAGTCCGATAGGACGTAGCTCAATGTGGGCTCTAAAAGGATTAACGGGAGACCCCGGTGATGATACCGGTCAGGCACTTTACCGGGTATCGAAAGGAAAAAATAAGGTCATTGCTGATCTATTTTCTTTTGAAGAGACCAGTAATCCCGATGGTGCTGATCTTATAGACTCCAATCCGTTTGATGTTGAGTCACTCGGGGGAAAGGCCGCACTTGTTGTGGATGCCGGAGGAAATGATCTGCTTCGTATCGATAATCAAGGTAATATTAAGGTACTAGCGGTATTTCCGGATGAACCGGTATCGACAGCGAACATCAAGGAACTAGTTGGTTGTCCTGGCTCAGGAGCCGATCTTTGCGGACTGCCGGATAGTTTGTCTGCCCAACCGGTGCCAACCAGTGTTGCGATAGGGCCTGACGGATACTACTATGTAGGAGAGCTAAAAGGCTTTCCGGCGCCGACCGATGCATCCAATATCTGGCGGATTTCACCCGATGCTTCCGGAGCAATATGTGGTTCTAGTCCGGATTGTGTGAAGGTGTTTGACGGGGGCTTTACCTCAATCATAGATCTAACATTTGATTCGGAGGGTAACCTTCATGTTGCTGAACTGGATGAACAGAGCTGGTTTGCAGTTGAGGTTTTAGATCCTGAAGATCTGATGGGAGGTACGATCAACTCCTGTGATCTTGGAATAATATCCTGCACTGAGGTGGTTACTGGAATTCCAATTTTAACGGCCATTACTTTTGGTAATGATGGAACGCTCTGGGCAACCCAGAATGCCTTGATTCCGGATCTCGCCGAAGTAATTGCAATCGATTAACCGAAAATAAATTCCAACCACATATAATTATAAAAGCGGCCTTCCTGAATATGGAGGCCGCTTTTATTTATTGTGAAGTTTCTTATTCTATGTAAGGAAATAAGTATTCTTGTTTACAACAATGGAAGATGAATATTAATTATGGTTTATGAGTCTCCCGTATACACTACGCGCCAAATTTTACCTTCCTGAGAATCAGAAATTAAAAGTGAGCCATCCTCATATACTGACAAACCCATAGGACGGTGTTCCGCATTTCCAGGGGATTTAAGCGTATCAGTGCCAGCAAAACCATCGGCAAATTCCTCATAATCACCGGATGTTGTGTCACCATCAAAGGGGACGAACACTACTTTATAACCCTGTTGGGGTTCCGGAGCGCGATTCCAGCTGCCATGAAATGCGATAAAGGCTCCATTCATATATTTGGCAGGAAACAGGGAGTCGCTGTAGAAAGTTAAATCGTTAGGAGCCCAATGACCCGGGAAAGCCATTATGGGATCCTCATACTTTCCTTCTTCTGCTGGTGTTTCTCCATCTCCACCGTACTCTGGAGCCACCATTTTTTGTTCTGTTTCCCAATTATAATAAGTATAAGGCCAGCCAAAATTATCTCCCTCGTCTACCTTGAAAAATTCTTCGGCCGGCTGAGCTGCATTCTCTTCCACCGTGTAATAGTCAGACCATAAGGAATGAAGCTGATCGCGACCGTGCTGAACTACATAAAGCTGGTCTTCACTTTCATCCCAGTCCAGCGCCACAGAATTTCTAATTCCTGTGGCAAAACGTTCTCCATCTTCTTCAAAGGTTTGTCCGGTGGTATTGGCATCAAACTGCCAAATTCCCGCATGATTTTCCAACTGTGGGCATGGATCCTGTCCTGGGGATCCGGGAGTTCTGCCTTCTTCCTGACACGCATTGGAGGGAGCTCCGATATTAACATATAAATTTCCAGACTGGTCAAAAGTAAATGATTTAGCTGCGTGCGAATTTTGATCCGGGAAACCACCAACCACGGTTTCTGCTGAATCACCTGGAACCAATTCATCCTCATTCATCGGATACCGAACAATAGAGGTATCTGAGCTGCGATATAAATACCCATTGTGAAGCTGTATGCCAGTTCCTGTTAGATTTCCAAAGTATTCTACTACATCTGCCTTGCCATCCCCATTTTCGTCCCGCAAAGCAGCAATACCATTTCCGTTGTGAGCTTCCGAAAGAGCCATATAAATATCTCCGTCATTATCCGACGAAGTAATATGACGCGCAGGTCCTACGCTATCCGCTACAACAATAGCCCGGAAGCCATCCGGCAGGGTGATGCCCCCGTTATCCTCAGCAAAATCCAGCGTTTGACCGGAATCGGATTGATTGCTGCATCCCATAAAGAGGAATATAAAGCACAGAAAAATACCATATTTAATGAGTTTCATAATCCTTAATTATTTGGTTTTAAATAAAAAACTTCATTTAACATTAAATAATGAATAAAAATAGGAAATAATTCCGAGGGGGGCATCATAGGGAGGATTTGATGGAAAAGCAGGACTTCTGAACAAGCGCTTAGGACAGGAAACGCAGCCTAACTGAGTCTTCCTTTTGTATTTAAAAAATGATTTTACGACTGCTTTTGCCTTAGATGATTACTCAATATCCGGGAGCTTTTCTTCAAATTGAAAGTACCAACGATCCCAATTCAATTAATTGTCTATATAAATTTCTTGAATTAAGCCGTCGTCTACGCATTCAATCAATTTAGAATAGTAAGATGCGGGAATATCTAATG
>CAYXVW010000034.1:0-15341 GCA_964468695.1 uncultured Balneolaceae bacterium
AGCCCAAACATCGGATGGCAATATCTGGTATGGAGATTATAGCCGTGGTTATATCGGCCGGTATAATCCTCAAGACGAATCATTCGAAGAGTGGCCGATGCCTTCGGGGGAGCAATCGCGCCCCTATGCCGTCACGGTTGACAGTGAAGACCGAATATGGCTGGTAGAAACAGGAGTAAGTCCCAATAATTTTGTGGGCTTCGATACCAGTACGGAAGAATTTATAGGTTCCACCCCCATTGAAAGCGGTGGAGGTACAGTACGGCACATGGTATTTCACGAGCCAACCAATGCTATTTGGTTCGGGACGGATACCAACTATTTGGGGCGTGCAAAAATACAGTAATCATAGGGGGATAAATTACAACCCTTTGGGCGACAGCTTTTTGCTGTCCAAAGAAGGAGGGTTAAATCTTTGTTTATGACTCGATTACTTGTATTCCCATTACTAACGCTGTTGATGGGCATAACTTTATCCGAGAAGCCTGCGCTTGAGGAGAAGAAGGTTTCATATCCCGAGCATTTGACAGGTGCATTCACCGGTGGATTTGGGGAAGAAACATGTCGCAGCTGTCACTTTGATTACGATTTGAATCCTGACGGGGGCTCGTTGGAAATTACCGGAATTCCTACAAAGATATCCGGAGAAGAGCGAATCAATATTAAAGTTACCGTAGAACGGGAAGTGTTGGGAGCCGCTGGATTTCAACTTTCCGCCCGGTATTCGGATGGACGTCAGGCGGGGAGCTTTGATATAACAGGAGAAGACAGAATGATGTTTAGCAGGGCTGTCCCGGATTCGTTGGAATATGTACAACATTCTGATGTAGGCACAGAGCTAACTGAGGAGAACTCAAGCAGTTGGACACTCATCTGGGAAGCTCCGGAATCTGTTTCGGGACCTGTTATTTTTAATGTTGCAGCAAATGCGGCTAATAGTGATCAATCTGAGTTTGGAGATTTTATATATGCCCGGGAGATCAAAGTTCATCCATAATCCCCTTTAGTATCGCTCCGATAGCTAAAATAGAGGGTGTAAGCTAAATATATAAAAAGGACAGCTAGCATAATAAGTAGTACTTCCATCCACGTGGATAAAATTCCAAGTGAAATAATAAGGGTTGTAGCACAGGCTGGTGGATGACTGGCATTGAACATCAGCATGAATAAGACGGTAAGAAAGAGTGCCAGTACAGACCCGCCAACCAAAGCTAAACCGGCCTGAGATAAAGGATCGGATAAAAGATGTAAGTGATTGGGAGTGACAATAAGATTGTAGCTGATGAGCCCTCCTGTTGCCCCGCAAAGGTGCCCACCTATAATTACACGAGCGGAATATTTGCGTTTACTGCTAAAAGCTAAAACGTATGCCGTGGGACCAATACTCGGAAATATGAGAGGTTCGCCAAAAATCCAGGCCAGCAGGCCCGCGATGGAAAGCAGGAGTGCAGCTCTGAATGCAACAAGAAATGGCTTTTTTTGCATGAACAAGATCTATTTAATGATTAGCTAATGAGTAAATTCTCTTTTTTAGCTCTTTGGAGGCCGCAACATATCCTCCATCACTTCCGTCAACAAAATGAATATGATCGCGGTGATAACTGTTGACCATGCAGGTGACGATAGCTGCATCGCTGACATGTATGCCATACGCAAGATTTGAATTATTAAACTGTTCTTCCAAAAATGTTTGCATGTTTTCCAGCTGTACATCCGTTCCACTGATAACTAGCCGGAGCATATCATCAAATTTTCGATGATCGGTATTGAGCGCAAGATCCTTTTTGTAGAGGGACCAGTCAGTGGTGGAGGTTTTGTAGTTAAGTTTCATGAGTAGTTTCCCAATCACAATTTGGAGTTCCGCACGCAGAAGGTAAAAGATGCGTTGGAACCAACTCTTCCCGAAAGTCCGAATCCGGGTTTCTCCCATCAGTTCTGAAACCGACATCGTCATATTCAGAGATGAAGCAGAGATAGGGTATGTTTGTTCGTCAAAACCAAAGATGGCGCGCATTTTGTTTAAAACTTTATTATAAACTTTCTCAGGATGAGAATGAGACTCATTGGCTTGTATCAAAAGGGTGATAACTTTTTTCTGTTGCGAAGGCTGTACTTTTTGCCAGCGGCATTCCAAGCCTGAAAAATCAATAGAATAAGCATCCGCCGGGGCTGAAGAAATACTGAAATGATTCTCCGTTTTATCTTTCAATAGTTGTTCTGCGTATTGGAGTCCCCCGCCGGAAAAAACGGCCTGGACATAGACATCCGATACGCGATACCGGGCCACCCGGATGGTAGATCCATTTTTTCGAATATAAGAGACGGGAATAATAGATGCCCTTAAATCCAGTCCATATGCTTCCAGCCCGATTTGTCGACAGGTGGCGAGGGCCCTTCGGGCATCCGAAAGTATGTTGGGAGGAAAGCAAAAGGCCGCGCCGTCGCCCCCGAAAATATAGGGAATAGCCGACCGATCGGTGGCATTAAGTATGGCTACAATAGACGATACTCCCACTATATTAACAGCTTTATATCTTCCCTCTTCGATGGCCTGGGTTGAATTTGTAATATCAGAAACGGCCCCATACCAGTCCTTAGGTATTGGGTGATGGTTGGCAGCATTGGAGGCATCAAAGAAAGTATCGAGTACAGGGAGCCTTTTATAAAAATCAGTTGTTTGGGAGGGACTCATGGAGTCACGATGATTAGGAAATCCGAAAAAAAGTCTCTTTTTTAATTTCTTAAAGAAACAGCTTTCGACAATTAGATATAATGTGGAATTATTAACAGAAAAGTTGTTTTATTATAGTTCACCCTAAAATAAATAGCAATTGATTATGATAAATCGTCTTAAGTCGTCCACGTTGAGCGAATTTGTTGATGCAAAAACTTCAGCAATGATTCTGCGAGTTTTCGTTGCCTTTTTTATGATTTACGGGCACGGTTTTGGAAAAGTGATGAATGTGTTGAGTGGTAATTTTCAATTTTTGGATCCCATTGGCCTGGGACCGGAAGTTTCCCTTGTGTTAGCAGCTTTTGCCGAAGGGGTTTGTGCATTTTTTGTACTTATTGGCTTTTGGACCCGCCTGTCATCGCTTATTGTGACGATAAATATGGCCGTAGCAGTCTTTTTGGTCCATATTGCAGGTGGAGACAGCTTCGGAGATATGGAAACGGCTGTTCTTTATCTTGTATTATTCGGGGTAATCTTTCTCTTGGGACCCGGAAAGTTTTCTGTCGAAAAAGGGAGTTAAAAATTATTTTTGAGTTTCAGTGCCCTCAGGAGTTTTATCCTGAGGGTTTTTATTTATTTGTTGCTACTCTGTATGTGCAGCAAGTTTCCAGAGCTCTATTTTAACCAGATCCCTGGTTTCATAAATGGTATTAAAAAGTTCCGGGATGTTTGCGTTTTCCCCCATAGCCTGGTTAATAATCTCATCCGTAAAGCCATATTCGATGTTGCTGAGTTCGTCATAATAATTGCCGGTAGCAAAGTTATAGCCATATTCAACACCACCGGGAGTGATCAATGAATAAACTTCCCAGCCAGTCATGATATTCTCATCAATTCGTTCACTGTGAATAGGCTTGGCCACTTCATCCTCCAGCATTAAGTAGTCGGGATACCTACCCTGCGATACATCCATAAAATCCATGGTCATATACTTGCTGGGATTATTGTGATTACGGGAAGAATCTCCTATCGCATCTTCTACCTTCCAGAGCTCTGTTTTTACTATTTTATTAGGCAGTGAAGATATTTGTGCTTCAGGTGGCACATAACGGTTGGCAGATATGCCCGAAAATATCTCTTCAAAGGTGGCGAGGTCGGGGGCCGAAGCTATACTCACAAAGTTATAGCCGCTTTTTTCACCTCCGGGATATTGCACGTGATAAAGTCGCCAATCAATGAGGTCGCTTTCAGATATTAATTGCTGATAAGCGTCAGTTAAATCATTAACGGCCAGATCCATAAAAGAAGATACTTCGCTTTGACTAACGTTAATATAGTCGATTTTTTTATAGCCGTCATTGGAATTTTGGGAGAACAGCGTTCCGGTTAAGGTTAGTGTAAACAGGACGAGAAAAAAGGTCAGCTTCTTCATAAACATCCTCCGGTAACTTTTGTGAACATGTATTATCAATTAATACAAATTTTTACAAAAAAGCACTTTTAAAATATAAGTCGGGGGATGTAGATTTATAGAGGTAAAATAGAAAGACAGATTATTTAAAATGGATATCCTGTCTTCTCATTCTAGCAGTTCTGGCAGCAGCTAAGTTCTTCACTTTCTTCATTCTGATTGGCAGAAGTAGACGTACGATAGGTAATCTTTTCGTCTGTAAAGTGATGCTGAATGCGGATTGCATTGGCAATGGCAATGAGAGCAACGCCTACATCAGCGAAGATAGCTTCCCACATGGTAGCCAGACCAAAGAAAGCGAGTGCCATCACAAGGATTTTAATACCTAAGGCAAAGCCAATATTTTGCCATATGACGCGGTGCGTAAAATTAGCAATATTAATAGCAGTGGGAATCTTTGAAAGCTGATCTGTTTGAATAACAACATCGGCGGTTTCGATCGTTGCATCCGATCCCATTCCGCCCATGGCTATTCCTATATCGGCCAGGGTAATGACCGGAGCATCATTGATACCATCTCCCACATATCCAATAACTTTTTGAGGATCCAGCCGCTGTTCAAGGTATTTGTATTTATCATCCGGGAGAAGCTCACCGAATGCCTCTTTTAAATTTAACCGATTTGCAATATCATCTACGACCGATTGTTTATCCCCGGAAAGCATCACAAGGTTCTCGATTCCCAGCTCGCGAAGTTGACTGACCGCTTCTTGTGTATCCCCTTTTAATTGATCTGCTATTGATATGCTGCCTGCATACTTGCCATCTATGCCGATATGCACAAGACTATATGATTCGTTGAAATGCTTGGAAGACGGGAGGGAAATTCCTTCCTTTTGCATTAATTTTTCGTTTCCTACGGCAAGCCGTTGATTATTAACAAGTCCCGTTATACCCATTCCCGATACTTCCTGCTGATCGGAAACGGCAGGCAGGGTATTTCCATTGGCCTGTTCAACAATAGCTCTTCCAATGGGATGGGTAGATTGTTGCTCAAGGGCTGCAGCCAGTTGTAATAACTGTTCATTTGATATTCCGTTAAAGGAATGTATCCCCTGTACTTTAAATTTACCTTCAGTCAGGGTGCCGGTTTTATCAAAAAAGAGCGCATCGAGGTTTCGGAGCCGGTCCATAAAGTCTGATCCTTTAAAGAGTATCCCGTTTCTGGATGCCGCACCGATTCCTCCAAAATAACCCAGAGGTATGGAGATAACCAATCCGCAGGGACAGGAAACCACCAGGAAAATGAGAGCCCGATAGAGCCATTCCTCGAAAATATAGTTTTCCACCACTAGCCAGGGTGCAAAAGTCAGCGCTACCGCCAGCCATACTACGGTAGGCGTATACACTTTGGCAAACTTTGTCATATAGCGCTGAGTCGGAGCTTTGCGCTTAGAGGCTTCCCGGACCATAGTTAGAATTTTGGAAAGCTGGGTATCTTCGTAGGCTTCCGTTACGCGAATGCGTACCGGACGATCCCTGTTGATGGATCCGGCCCACACTTCTTCTCCTTTATGACGACTTATTGGCTTAGATTCGCCTGTAAGTGCAGCTGTATTAAAAGAGGCCTCCTCGGTGAGGAGTTCTCCATCAAGCGGCACCTTTTCCCCGGGTTTAACCCGAATAACTTCTCCAATTTCAACTTCAGAAGGCGAGATTTGTTCGGTGGAACCATTGCGTTCAACGGTGGCAATTTCCGGCTGTTGATCAATTAATGCTTCAACAGAGCCCCGGGCACGCTGAACCGCCCCATGTTGTGCGTATTCCCCGATCATATAGAATAACATTACAGCCACGCCTTCTGCATATTCTCCAATGGCAAACGCCCCAACAGTTGCAATACCCATCAGCATAAATTCACTGAATATGGTGCCATCTTTAATAGATTTAAAGGCTTTTATCCAAACAGGCCCCCCAACCGATAAATATGAAAGTCCGTATAGCGGAAGGTAGAGGTAAGCGCGTCCATCGAAAGAGAAGCCGTATTCAACGATAAGTGCCCCAGCCAGCAGCACCGCGCTGATAACAGCTTCTTTATATTTATTGATAAAAGAAAACATAAGATTCGTTTGTTAAGTGTCTGTACCAAAGATAGGCACAGTTATAACAGCGATCTTATATCATTATGTATATCTTGTGCAGAATTGTGTTACAGCTGATCGATGGGAGTGCGTTTATTTTCCTTGATCTCCTTGAAATGAGAGGGAGCGAGTCCGGTTTCTTTCTTAAATTGACGTGAAAAGTGCTGCTGACTGCTATAGTCCAGATTGAAGGCGATCTCACTGAGTGACTGTTCACCGTAGACTATAAGTTCTTTTGCCCGTTCAATCTTCTGAAGGATATAATAGCGTTCTATAGATTTTCCCTCTACGCTGGAAAAAAGCCGGCTCAGTTGCTGGTAGTCTTTGTGGATGTGTCGGGAAAGAAACTCAGAAAGGTTACCAGTAAGCTGCTGTTCGCCCCGCACCAGCTGGATGATAAGCTGCTTGATCTGTTCCACCGTTTGTCCGGCCTCGTCATTGATAAGGTCAAAGCCATTATCGCGAACGACGGTAACGAGCTGCTCATATTCCTCAGAGGAAATCGGTTGATCCAGTGTCAGCTCACCGAGTTCAATATGCTGGATATCAAAACCGGCTTCCCGGAGCTTGGTCTCCAACACCTCGGCACAGTGGCTGCACACCATGTTTTTGATATGAAAGTGCTGTTGTTGTACCATAACCATGAAATATAAGCTCTTTTACCGTAAAAACACATTGGCTTTAGCCAATGCAATCGTTATTAATTAAGACAGGGAATAGGTTTACTACAGCGTAAATGTATTCATTGCGTTTTGGGTTCCGCCGATTCCCTTAATTGCCGCTTTCTTGAATGTAAGCCGAAAGGCTGTTCCATCCTCTGATGACTGATACGTATACTCTCCTTCCAGCTGATCTGAGAGGGTATGGATAAGTTTCATGCCCAGGGAACCGCTGTTTTCGGCTAGCGAGTCAAAGTCATCGGGAAGTCCCTTTCCATTATCCTCGATAATCATATGAACGTTTTCCTTTTTTTCGTAAATAGAAATGCTAACTTTCCCCTTCTGACCATTATCAAAGGCGTGTTTGAGAATATTCGTCATTACCTCGTTTATGATAAGAGAGCAGGGAATGGCCTGGTTAATATTAAGCACCAGGGGCTCCAGATTGTAATTAATGGTGATATCTGTTTCAGCCTGGAAGGTTTCAATAATACTTGAAACCAGGCTTTTGATGTTTTCATCAAGTTTAAGCTCGGAAAAACTTTGAGACTCATATAGCAATTCATGAATATTAGCCATTGTTTTAATCCGGCCCACACTGTCATAGAGTTTTTGCTGGAGGTCTTTACTTTGAGATTCGAACGCCTGCAGCTGCATCATGCTGGAAACTACTGCCAGATTGTTTTTGACGCGGTGATGGATTTCTGCCAGGAGTGTTTCCTTTTCCCTGAGTGATTCCCGGAGGGCCTGTTCCCGTTCAATACGTCCTGTAACATCCTGCATGGCACCAATGATCCGGGAGGGATTTCCCTCCTCATCCATTACCACAAAAGCACGATCGTAAATATATTTATAGCTGCCGTCTGCACACTGAAAGCGGTATTCCATTTGCAGGCGCTCTGTATTTCCAGCCAAAGCATCATCGATTTGTTTAAATACATTAGTTCGGTCCTCGGGATGGATCTTGTCACGCCACCATTCACCCACTTTCTCAACCTGCCGTTTTTCATAACCGAACATGTTATAAATGTTACTATTATATCGGTTGATATCTTTTTTCAGATCCCAATCCCATATAGTATCACTGGTGGCTTTTGAGACGCATTCATAGCGCTCGACACTTTCCCGCAGCTTTCGCTGGCGCTTAATTTGTTCGGTTACATCTTTTTCGATGGCAATAAATCCGGTACAGTTGTCATTGTCATCAAAGATGGGGTCGATCGTCATATCCAGCCAGTACTTTTTCCCGTCTTTTGAGTAATTCAGGATGGTTTCCTGTATATGCTCTCTGTTTCTGATAGCTTTGCTCAGTCGGCGTGCTGTTTTCGAATCGGTTTCGGGTCCCTGAAGCAAGGAACCTGGATTTTTACCGATAGCCTCTTCTTTCGTATAACCGGTAAGCTCTTCAAAGGCACTATTCGTCCAGGTGATACGGTCGTCCGGATCCGTCATGACAATAATATCCGTTGTTTTGGCAGCAACCAGGGAGAGTTCCTCCAGCTTTTCTTCATACTGTTTGCGCTCGGTGATATCCGTAAGCGAACCGACAATAGCGGTAGTTTCTCCATTTTCTACAATGGGAGCTTCATTAACCTGCACCCATATTTTATCTCCATTTTTCTTTTCCAGCTGAAGCTCAAAGGGGGACTGTGCCCTGCCTGTGTCAATAGCTTTTTGCGTGTTTTTAACCCCTTCTTTATTTATCGGATGATCCGTAAGAAAATTGGTCCACCTTTTATGGGCTTCATCAGGAGAGTAACCGAGAAACTCTTTGCTTTGTGGACTTATGTATATGAGGACGTGTTCTGTATCGTGCTTGTAGAACATGTTCGTACTGTGTTCTACAATTTCCCGCAGTCGCTGTTCGGTTTTGCGCAGTTTTTTCTCCGCTTTTTTTCGTTCAGTAATATCCTGGAGAGATCCGATCATGCGTATAGCTTCTCCCTCCTCGTCCCGAATAACAAATCCGCGTTCGTACACGGTGGCATAGGTTCCATCCTTTCGGGCGAATCGATATTCGGCCTCCCATTGCGACTGGCCGGGATCACTTAAGGTCTCGTTCAGGTCTTGCTGCGTTTCCTCTATATCATCAGGATGAACATTTTCAGCCCAGTCATTAATCGTATACTTTTCCTTGTCCTCATTGTAGATGAAAGTGGATTTAAATCCGGGATCCCAGTACAACTCATCAGTGAGGATATCCCAGTCATAGATAGTATCGTCAGTTGCTCTTGTCACATAATGATAACGCTCCAGACTCTCTTGTAGTCTCTGTTTCTGCTGGATTTCTTCACTAATATCAGTGAAGGTAATGACAGCACCCTTGATCTCTCCTTCTTCCATCATGGGATAGGAGGAGTACCGAACATTAAAACAGGAACCATCGGCTCTCCAAAAAACTTCATCATCAATTTCACAGCTTTTCTGCTCATTTTTGGAAATGAAAATGGGACACTCCGACTTGGGATAGGAGGATCCATCTTCATGCCGATTGTGGATCAGTTCATGCATGTTCTCTCCCATGCACTCCTGCTGTTCGTAACCGAGCATCTGCGAAGCTGCCTTGTTGATAAAAGTACAGTTACCTTCAGAATCTATCCCGTAAATACCTTCTCCAGCGGATTCGAGGATGAGTTCATTTTTACGGCTAAGCTTACGGATCGCTTCTTCATTCTTTTTGTGTGTAATAATGATCTCTAAAATGCTCCGGGCTCTTTCAATAAGCTTTTCTTCAAGCTCAGAAGGTTCTTTCGGTTCTTTGTAGTATAGGGCAAAGGTAGCGATCACTTCGCCGGAATTATCCAGTATAGGCTGAGACCAGCAAGCCCTCAGGTTATCCCGCAAGGCGATATGTTTATATTTTTCCCATCGGGGATCCGTTTTTATGTCGGTGGTCGTTACCTTTTCTTTAGTATACGCTGCCGTTCCACACGAACCGGCCTGCGGACCAATGCCCTCTCCGTCAATAGCATCAATATACCGATCAGGGAGCCGGTCGGATGTCACCCAGTGATATACCTTACCTCCCTCTACTTTTAATATAGAGGGAATCATATGGGGATGGAGTTCTTCTATTCCATTGATATAATAGGATAAAATATCTATTAATTCATTGTTGGGCGTAGAGTTAAGTGCAAGGACCTCATTTTCAAGTTCTTGCAGTTTGGCCGTATGTTGAATAATGGTAATGTCGGACATGAAGCCCCGGAGGAGCGTAGGATCCCCTTCTTCATCCGTAATTACAGTAACCAGATCCCGGATCCATATCACATCCCCTTCTGCCGTTATCATGCGGTATTCAAACTGGTGATTTTCGCCCTGCTTAGACTTATGATGACAATAATTAACCGCTCGTTTCCGATCTTCGGGGTGAATATGGTTTTGCCAAAAGTTCTCCTCAGAAAGCCATTCAGCGGGAGTATAACCCAAAATTTCTTCTACCTGTGGACTTATATAGGTGAATGCAAAAGTATCGGCTTCTGCTTCCCATACGATTCCATCTATCGATTTTACCAGGGTTTTAAAGTGGATGGAGTGAGGTGGCTGCCCATTCTCTTTCTCTGTGAGACCTTTCCTGATCGCCTGCAATAATTGTTCAGGCCGGGTTTTGATCGCAAAGTCTGACGCGCCCTGCCGGATTGCTTCGGCCACTTTTTCTTCAGGAGTTCCGTTTGAGATAAAAATAAATGGCAGATCAGGGTGCCTTTTTCTTACAAGGGATAACGCTTTTGTCCGGGGAAAAGAAGAGAGGTCGTAATTGCACAAAATAAGATCCGAAAGATCCTCCTGCAGTGCCTGAATTAATGCAGACTCTTGCTCTAAGCATTGAAGTTGAGCATCAATTTCCCACTTATCTAGCTGACTCTCTATCAGTGATTGATCTTTTTGATCATCTTCGATCAGCAATATTTTATAATTACAATCTTCTTCATCCATAGATAACAATATTGTTAAATGTGTCCGAATAGAACATGATCAGGGATAAAAAGTTGATTTGACTTATTTTATTACTTTTCAAAGTATATCAAATTATATATTTGAAGTGGAATATCTTTTCCATTTAAAAAATCCCCCTAATTTTGTTGTAATGTTCAACTTTTTTCTTTCTCTATCAAGGGGGTAACGAAGAATATTATATAAGTACAGGCAGAGGTTCTGTCATGAAAGAATATAAAACGAATTGATACTATTTATAAGCAACGATCAACTCAGATATTTCTGAAGGTTTGGGATTACTTACGTAGTCAAGCAGCTTCCCATCGGGGCCAATAAGAATAAATGTATGCCCCAGTTACTTTTTTTGAGCCGGAGGATTAATTACTTTGATAAATGAAATATGTGAATGTAATGTATATTTCTCTCAGAATTCCGCAGCTGTGATGGGTACGGAGTGAGTACAATTTGCCTGAAATGTCCGTGCCATACGACTCTCTACAATTATAATTTAATATAAATGGGAATTTAATATGTCAGATCAAACGACCTCTCGCCGAAATTTCATCAAAACATTAACAGCCGGTACGGCCGGACTGACCCTCGGACTTAGTGCAAGTAGTTATGGAAATATATTGGGGGCCAATGATCGTGTTCGGGTGGGGATGATTGGTATAGGCCGGCAGGGACGCGGACTTATGGGTCAGATGATGAACCAGTCGGATGCTGAAGTGGTAGCCCTGAGTGATGTTTATAAACCTAATCTGGAATATGCCTCCGCAGAAGTACCTGGTGCTGATACATATAACGACTTTAGAAAAGTGTTGGACCGGGATGATATCGATGCGGTGGTCATCGCAACACCTGATCACTGGCACGCCTTAAATACGATTATGGCCTGTCAGGCCGGGAAGGATGTATACGTGGAAAAACCGCTATCCCGGTATATTGATGAGGGACGAAAAATGGTAGAAGCCGCACGGCAGCATAATCGGGTTGTGCAGACGGGCACTATGCAGCGTTCCGGGAAAGTTTTCCAGGAGGCTGTAGAAATAGTTCAGTCCGGTGATCTCGGACCAATCAGTTTTGTGAGGTCATGGAATTATGGCAATTCCTACCCTGATGGAATTGGGAATCCTGAAAATAGCAATCCGCCCGAAGGTCTCGACTGGGATATGTGGCTGGGCCCTGCCCAAGATCGTCCCTTTAATATCAACCGGTTTGGAGTGATACTGAATGATGAGATGCAGTACCAGCGCTGGGCCAGTTTCCGTTGGTTTTGGGACTATGCGGGAGGAATGATGACTGACTGGGGCGTACATCTGCTTGATATTGTACAGTGGGCGATGGAGGTAGATGCCCCGCAAGCAGTATCAGCAGTGGGCGGTAAGTTTCATATCCAGGATGACCGTGAAACACCAGACACCCTTACTGCTACGTACCAGTATCCCGATTTTGTCTGTACATACGAAAACCGAGTCTGTAACAGTAAGCCCCTGGATGGCAACGGTTATGGCATTGAATTCCATGGCACGGAAGGGACCCTGTTTGTCGACCGGGGATCGCTGAAGCTAACCCCCGAGCCAGGTAGCAAGCTGGAGCCGCTGAGTATGGATGTGGATGAGAATTCAGTACATAATCATATCCGAAACTTTCTTGACTGCATGAAATCCCGGAATAAGCCTATAGCAGATGTGGAAATCGGTCATCGATCCACGACCACGGCGAATTTGGGAAATATTGCTTATCGGACCAAAGAGCGTATTGAATGGGAAAGCGAAGCGGAAAGAGCAAAGGGTAGTGAAGCCGTAAACCAATTGGTAAAAGGATCCCACCGAGAGCCGTGGACACTTTAAAATAAAAAGTGCAGTTGCAGTTTCGATATTAACCAGGTAGAGCTTAAATCCACCGATTATCAGGCAGTTTTTTACGAATAACTAACTTAGGCCGGCAGAGATGGGATTGAATCAATGACGTCAAAATTCTCCAGTCCCATCCACAATAAAAATAAAAAATAGAGTACGATAAGCGTTATTGACTCTATCCGGCTGAGCACCATGTCGGTGCGCATGAAGCTAAAGAGGAGCAGTGTCCCCAGGGTAAGTACTCCCAATAGCGGAGCAGCAACCGTAAAGTTAATTACCGTGGCCCCGGCGATAAGTACCCCCATGGGAATACAAACCAGTAGATCAAAAATATTGCTGCCCAGTACATTGGCCACTGAGGTAATAGCATCGCCCTTGCGTGCTTTTTGAATGCTCACAAAAGCATCGGGAATGCTGGTCCCTGCGGCTACTACCGAAATTCCCCAGAGAAAAGACGGAGTGCCCAGGAGGTTCCCAAACTCGATGGCGGCCCTGACCAGCATTTCCACCCCAATTAAAATGACAACCAGGCTTAAGGCGAGCATCCCCCACTGCTTCAGCGGATTAATCCCACTGGCATCTATCTCCGATTCGTAGTCCATCGTATCCTGATACTGGATAAATATATAGAAGGCATAAAGAACAATGGGCATGAGGGCTAGCAGGCGATCCATTTCGCCTAAAATAATTCCTTCTTCGGAAGAAATGGGGTTGAAAATAGCCGCAAATGCAAAGGTAATAATTAATACTGCCACCGAAATGATATAAAACTGGGCTTCCTTATAGACCAGGTCCCGATTCGATTCCAGTGGGTCCTTGGTAACCAATCCCGCAACGGCCGGAATGATCAGAATATTGAAAATGGCCGATCCTACAATGGCAGCCACCCCCAACTCAAACTCCCCGTGGAGCAGGCTGGAAATCACCACGGTGGCCAGCTCAGGAAAGCTTGATCCTATCGCTACTACCAGTGCACCTTGTACGATATCCGGCAGCTCATAATAGATGGATAGCCCCTCACTGGAATGCTCCAGCCAGTCGCTCCCTTTCCATAGAATGCCTGTAGCAATCAGAGCTATGAATGTCCAAAAAAGCAGTGAGAGGATCATAGGTGAATCAGGTGGTTTTTGACAAATCGAGTATTAATAAATGAAGATTTTGAATGAGAACAAAGCAGTATCACCGGGAATAGTTTGGGAGAGCGACTGGATTCCGAAATTTAGAATAAACTTAAAAAGAAAAATTTCTAAGATATCTTAGCATGAAAATATACGGATTTAATCTTCACTCGATTAAGGTTGCATGTGCAAACAATGTGTTGGCATGCACTTTAAAAGCACCATATAGGTTAAGTATTGGAGAAGAAAATTTGCCTTGCTGCTGAATCATTATTTCCCAATCACAATATTCAGCTGTCTAAACTTGTTAAAATTTATCATAATCAGTCTGAAATCTTATATTGTTTTCGCTTATCAGTTATATTTATGTATCAGCCATAGATTTTATAGAAAGTAATTTTCCAAAAATACTACTCTTACCCTATGAAACGTATATCGATACTCTGTTTTCTACTCTTTTTTCCTCTCACTCTTTTCTCTGTACAGGCACAAACAACTCCATCAGGGGATTCCGAAGCAATGATGGGATTCGCCCGTGCCGTGGATGTTGCCGATGGATTGGTGTTTATCGGTGAGCCGGCAAATGTACACCAGCCCGGCATAGTGTATGTTTACGGCCGTTCCGATACGGATTGGACGGAGCAAGTCCAGCTGACCGCCTCGGATGGGAAGATCGGCGATGGTTTTGGATCGTCATTGGCTGCCGATGGCAACTACGTTCTGATAGGCGCGCCGGAGCGGGACGATAATCACGGTGCGGCCTATATCTTTGAGCGGGCCGGTGACGAATCGTGGACCGAGACTTCCCGGATTGCCCTGGCTGATTCCATTGCTGAAAGCGGCTTTGGTGGAAGTGTCGGGATACAAGGCGATCTTGCTTTTATAGGTGCACCCGGCGAACAGGATGGTCATGGTGCAGTGTACGTGTATCGACAAACCGATACCGGATCATGGTCACAACAGGCGCGTCTTGCCAATCCGGATACTACCAACGGTATGAACTTTGGTTCAGCCCTTGCCCTGGATGGTAACCGGTTGCTCGTTGGAGCACCCGAAGATCAGGGAGGAGCAGTTTATGTTTTCCAGGGTAGTGATGACGGAAGCTGGACCCGGGAGGCTACGCTCACAAGTGACGGAGTGGACGAAGATGCAGAGTTCGGTTCATCTATTGGTATAAATGGAGATCAGGTTCTTATTGGAGCTCCGGATCACGCATCTGCTTCAGGTGCAGTGTTTGTTTTCCGGCGCGATGCAGATACTCAAAAGTGGAGTGAAAGCGGACGGCTCGTTGCCTATGACAGTGAACCGAGATACCAATTCGGTACGTCACTGACATTTACTGGAACGGAAGCCTGGATTGGGGCTCCGAATGCCGATGGCAGAAAAGGAGCAATTTACCAGTTTGAACAGGATCCATCAGGTGATGGATGGGCAGGGGTGAAAAAGCTGAGCGGACCCGATTCTGAGCAAAATGCTCAGTTCGCTGGTACTATTGCCGTAGATGAAAATATTGCCGTAACCGGCCTTATCGGTGCCGACT
>CAYXVW010000035.1:0-5129 GCA_964468695.1 uncultured Balneolaceae bacterium
CAGATGCTATTTGAATATGGCGCACTCTGGCCCTTGGAATCGGGACGTTTTGGCTTCTGGCAGCTAGTAAGTTATATGTTTTTGCATGCGGGATTAGGACACATTTTCTTTAATCTCTTTGCACTCTGGATGTTTGGCCAGGCCATTGAAAACTTCTGGGGCACCCATCGGTTTACGGTCTATTACTTTTTGACGGGTATAGGCGCAGCCATCCTGCATATGATCGTAGGTCCGGGGGGCGTGCCTACGCTGGGAGCCTCCGGGGCGGTGTACGGCATCCTGCTGGCGTTTGGGATGATGTTTCCAGACCGGCCCATTATGTTGCTATTTCCGCCCATCCCTATAAAAGCAAAGTATTTTGTAGCCGGCTTTGGGGCTATTGAGCTCATCAGCGGATTAACGCGGTCCAATTCGGGCGTTGCGCACTTTGCCCACTTGGGCGGTATGCTGGTCGGCTTTATCCTGATCAAGTACTGGGGACTAAAGGGCGAACGTTCTAATTATTAATAACGTAATTTGTAACTTAATACAGCACAGCACCGGCAGGTAACAAAGATGCAAGGAATGTACAACGAATCGTTTAGTGACTCTTTTATGCGCGGATACCGGGCACTGCCCGTGGCCATTCGTACGCTTATTACCCTTAATGTGGCTGTCTTTATACTGCAGGTGCTGCTGGGTATTTTCAGCTCGGAATACAGCAATGCCCTCATCAGAACCTTCGCTTTTTATCCCGAATGGCAGACAGCGCTATTTCAACCTTGGCGGATGTTCACATACATGTTCCTCCACGGGGGCGCCTTCCACCTGATATTCAATATGTTATGGCTCTGGTGGATGGGACGGGCTGTAGAAGAGCATTTGGGTCCCCGAACCTTTAGCGTTATCTATCTCGCTGCCGGACTTGGCGGGGCATTATTGGATGTGGTCGCGGCCCCATTATTGGGCTATAACCCGGTCATTGGGGCGTCCGGTGCAGTGTACGGTATTATGGTTTCCTTTGCCATGCTTTTCCCCACTATGCCGATCATGCTGTTGCTTCTTCCGCCTATACAGGCGCGGTATGTGGTAGCGGGACTGATAGCCCTCGATATGCTGCTGCTGGGCTCAGCCGACGGTACGGCACGCATTGTACACTTGGCCGGTGCAGGCATCGGTTATCTGATGATGAAAAGGGTGCAGCAGGGCTACGATCTGAGTAAATGGATCTTGCCGATTGAACAGCTTTGGTACCGACTGAAGGGTACGCATGAAGGAAGTCAGTCGAAGCCTCGAAATAAGAATATGCATGCGGTTTCGGATGTGGAGATTATCGATGAAACCGAACAGGACGAGCTCGATACCATCCTGGAGAAGATTGCTGAAAAAGGATATGACGGGCTGACAAAAGAGGAGAAGAAAAAGCTTTTTGAGCTTAGTAAGAAGGAGTAAACATTAAAATGGAGCAGTATCCGGTGACGTTTATAACGAGTAAATAATCGCTGGATTTGTCTTTTTGCTGCTGATTCAGAATTTTGAAGAACAATTACAGTTAAATACAGCGCCGGCGTATTTTAATAGATTCATAGAGATAGAAGTATGAGAAGATACGCCTGCTGTAACTGCTAAGAAAAAAGAACAACGTAATATCAATATGTCTCATATAAAACGTCGCAAATCGATACAGGTAATGGTGGGTAATGTACCGGTCGGCGGAGGTGCGCCGGTGGTGGTACAGTCCATGACCAATACCGATACGGCCGACGTAGAAGCGACTGCAGAACAGATTAAGTACCTGCACCAGGCCGGCTCGGAGATTGTCCGCATTACCGTCAATAATGATCAGGCCGCTCAGGCAGTGCCCCATATCAAGGATAAGCTGCTGGCCGAGGATGTAACAGTGCCTATTGTGGGCGATTTTCACTATAACGGACATAAGTTGTTGGTGAAGTATCCGGAAGCGGCGAAGGCGCTGTCCAAATTTCGTATTAATCCCGGAAATACCGGCACCAAAACCCGCGATGAGAATTTCTGTACTATTGTTGAACAGGCAATCAAGTATGACAAACCGGTGCGCATAGGCGTCAACTGGGGATCGCTGGATCAGCAGCTACTGGCCCAAAAGATGGATAAGAACAGTGAGCTGGCCAATCCGAAGTCGTCTAAGCAGGTTATGCTCGATACCATGGTGGAAAGTGCCCGGCGATCGGCAGAGCTGGCCGAAAGCGTGGGACTGCCATCCAATAAGATTATCATCAGCTGTAAGATGTCGCACGTGCAGGATGTGGTTCATGTCTATGAACGCATTGCGGAGCTGCTGGATTATCCGCTGCATGTGGGACTTACGGAAGCGGGCATGGGCATGAAGGGGACCGTGGCCAGTACGGCGGCTCTTTCGGTACTGCTTCAGCAGGGCATAGGCGATACCATCCGCGTATCACTAACGCCCAAACCCAACGGTGACAGGGCAGAAGAGGTGCGTGTCTGTCAGCAGGTACTGCAGTCGCTGGGTATTCGCAGTTTCGTTCCCCAGGTTACAGCTTGTCCCGGCTGCGGGCGGACCAACAGTACCTATTTCCAGGAGCTGGCCGAAGAGATCCAGGAGTATCTGCGTGAGATGATGCCGGTGTGGCGCGAGATGTATCCCGGGGTAGAGGAGATGAATGTAGCCGTGATGGGATGCGTGGTAAACGGTCCCGGAGAGTCGCGCAATGCGAACATCGGTATATCGCTGCCCGGTACGTTTGAAGAACCCAAGGCCCCGGTCTATATGGATGGTGAGCATCACAGTACACTCCGTGGCGATCATATTGCAGAAGAGTTTCGGGAAATTCTCGATGATTACGTAATGCGTAATTACGGACAATCCGAAGAGGTGGAGGAAGCAGAAGAGTAAATGTTATTTGAAATCCTTATCTGGTAAAAGATAAAACACTATTGCTGTAAAGATCTCATAAAAGCAGGATCATTATGCAAAAATATGCTATTGTTATCGGGCTTGTTATTCTTTGTCTCTCATTCATAACGGGCTGTAGCACGGAGAATGAAGATCAGACCACAGTGAACGAGCAATTTACCAGTTCCGAAGAGTTTAACGCTTTTAACGAAAGCACCCGGGAAGAGCAAGACAGCAATGCCGATCAGCCTTCTGATTTAGTGGACTATCTGAAGAACGCAGCAGAATGCGAATCCACCCACCAGCTTACCATTCCCTTTGAAGCGGACTCCACGGTTATTAATGAGGAGACGATAGGTGGCCTCGATAATTGTATAGGTGCTGACGAAGAAGCTTCCTATGCCTTGTTGCTTTTTGGAGAAAGCCCTTTTGGCGATATTGATATAAAGTGGATGATGCGTACCCGGGAATCGATGTATCGGGACTGGGAATTGATAGCCGCAACATATGAAGAGGATCAGCTACTTAACTTTCAAACAGTAGGCAGTTACCGGGATAATTTAAAGGAACATATTTTTACCAATATCGAGGTAAACAGGCGGGGGAATGCCCTTATGATTTCCGCCGATACCGAGCGTGATATTGAATATCCTATCGAACAGCTCAATACCGAGTATAAGGAGTTCCGAATCGATAGAGACGGGATGATCACCGAAAGTGAAGTAGAGTAAATTATTTGAATTTAAGGGCTAACGAAGCGATGAGAGTAAGCTTGGACGTCCGTAAAACAAGATAGAAGGGACTATTCTTTTTTTAGCTCATCGAAAGAAGATCGATTTTTATTTCATAATAGTATCCTTCTTCATCTGATGTTATGGCCCCACCTATAACCTCAAAAATTTGTCCGGACTTAAGAGGAGGCCTGATGTCGTTCAGTATTTCATTCAGATCAGAAGAGTTCTTCCCGCCTTCACTTTCCCAGCGATCAAGTTCAGCTTCATACTCCTTTAAATGGGTTGCCTTGTCGAGTTTAATTTTTAGTGTTCTCATCTTTTAAATCAGTTTATATATCCGTTTGAACAAATGACTAAAGTATCAGTTGTTTTGAGTCATATTCATATGTCGTATATCTATCGCATATAAGACGGATTTATATCTTTTTTGGATTGAAATAAATAGTCACATGAATAATTTGTGGACAGTGAATGCAAAGAGGCGAATAAAAACATTCGGAGTGTCCATTATAATAATATCACAAGGTGCAAATATTCTCAGTAGGAGAATGCAAGAGTTAACTATTTGGATCAAAGGAAATTATCGGTATTTGATAAGTAGCTTATTAATGGGGCAGACTTCCATTAAAGATTAGAAATTAACTTTTTTGGTCGTATTTGTTGTGTTTGAATACACTTTTAGTTAGCATATACTTATGCGTTACTCCTTAAAATCTTAACACATTCATTAGATTGACTAATTGAATGGAAAATATGGGGTAAATATGAAAAGAATAATCTTTTTATCCATCCTTGCAACAGCACTTTTCTTCACCGGCTGTGCTTCTACGGGATCAGTTGCGGAACCGGAGAAAAAGGAAAATCCGAGAGGGAGTGTTTCTGATGAGTATAATAACTTTTATAGTCTGGCTGACTACCTCTATCGCGTTCCCGGGGTTAATGTCTCAGGCTCAGGTAATAATGTCAGGGTAATCATCCGGGGAGTCAATTCCTTTAACCTGGACGTTTCGCCTCTTTATGTTATTGACGGTACTGCAGTGGGGCGTTCTTATTCCGAGGTAAATAGCATGTTAAGTCCAAAAAGTATTGATTATATAGAGGTATTGAAAGACGAGCGGGCTTCATCCTATGGCATTCGTGGAAGTAATGGGGTTATCCTCATTAAAACAAAAGGCAGCAACAGCAAGTAATGAATTTGCCTTCTGTTAGTAGTCGGAAAGATAATGAGTATTATCAGGTCAGATAATTAACTTTTCCGGTAATACTTTTGTTTATATGTTGTGGATGTTATCCATAACCAGATCCGTTTTTGATGAGCAATAAAAATGCATCTCCAGGGCTAAGCGCAGCATTTATTGATTTCATGGAAGATCCAGATTCCTATGCTCATCATCCTGACCGGGTAGAGCACATCCAAACCCACATTTCCCACGTATTTATTGCCGGTTCATATGTATATAAAATTAAGAAGCCCGTCAATTTTGAGTTCCTGGATTTTAGCAGTCTTGAGAAACGAAAGT
>CAYXVW010000035.1:5229-10482 GCA_964468695.1 uncultured Balneolaceae bacterium
AAGAAGCCCGTCAATTTTGAGTTCCTGGATTTTAGCAGTCTTGAGAAACGAAAGTTTTATTGTGAGAGAGAGGTTGAACTTAACAGACGACTCTGTGAGGATATTTATCTGGGCGTCGTAGGGATTGCCCGAGGCTCCGACGATTCGTTTATCCTTGAATCAGACGACCAGGGAAATATTATCGAATATGCGGTGAAAATGAAGAGGCTTGATGAGCAGTTTTTTCTGCCTTCCTTTATTGGTCAGGGAGCGCTCAAGCTCCGGCAGCTGGATCGGGTCGCCGACAAACTTTCCACTTTTTATAACAAACAGGAGCCGGAAGAAGATATCCTGAAGTGGGGAGCTATTGAGAATGTCCGATATAATACCGATGAGAACTTCAGTCAGACGGAGTCTTTTATCGGGGAAACCATTGATGAAAATAGCTTTAAGGCCATTCGGAAATATACTAACCGGTATTATGACCGTTTTTCTTTTTTGTTTAACCGGCGAATAGAGGAAAAGCGTATTGTAGACGGACATGGTGATCTGCATTTGGAGCATATTCATATTACTCCGGATAAGGTGCGTATCTACGATTGTATCGAATTCAATGATCGCTTCCGCTACGGTGATACGGCCGCAGACCTGGCATACCTTGCAATGGATTTGGACTTTGCCGGTTTTCGTAAAGAAGAGCGGTATTTTCTGGATAAAATGGCTCAACGACTGAATGACCCAGATCTGCTTATTCATGTTGATTTTTATAAATGCTACCGTGCCTACGTAAAAGGCAAGGTAAAAAGCATACAGGCCACGGAAGAGGAGGTCGGAGAAGAAGAGCGGGAGAAAGCCCGCTGGAAGGCCCGATCTTATTTTGATTTATCCCTGAGGTATGCCCTTCTTGGTTCTCACCCAACAGTGCTTATGTTTATGGGAAGAATAGCAACTGGAAAAAGTACCTTGGCAAAATCGTTAAGCAGTCAGTTAAATATTGAATATTTTTCCTCAGATCGCATTCGAAAGTCGCTGAAAGGTCTTCCTTTGGATGAGCGAACGGATGCTTCGCAACGTAATGAATTGTATTCACGATCCATGACCAGAGAGACATATAATAAGCTGAGTGAAAAGGCTCGGGAATATGTTGCGTCTCAAAATAGTGTTATTCTGGATGCAACTTATAGTAAAGAAGAAAACAGGAAAAGATTGGTTAATCAGCTGAATACACTGGATGCTTCTTTTTATTTTATAGAAGCGCAGGCTCCCGATGAATTGATCACAGAACGTCTAAAGGAAAGAGAAAGAAAGGAGGGAGTTATTTCGGACGCTCGACTGGAGGATTTTGAAAAAATAGATCAGAAGTACCAGGCCCCGCAGGAAATAAGCTCCCAAAACCTTATTGAGATAGATACAAGTCAATCTCTGGAGGAGTCACTTGCCGGACTCTATCAAAAACTCATCAAAAGTAACTTAGATGAGGTAGATATTTCACTTAACAATTAATTTATTTTTTTGCAGACTGTTTGTAATAGTTGTGCGTTAATTAGTTATTAAAGCGAAGTATGCAAGCTTATAGATTATATGTGACGATAGTTTGGCATGCTCTTGATCATTAGAAGTTATTTGAAATAATTAGCCATTCACTTAATAATCAGCAAAGCTATGTGTCCAAAATTTACGAGAGCGTTGATATTCATTGGATTTGTGTTATTTCCCGCTATTATTTTTGCCCAGCAGGGAGAGAATTTAAAAAAGCAGGCCGACTCATTATATAGAAACTATGAAGAAAACAAAGCGCTGCAGCTATATGAGCAGGTCATTGAGGAAGACCCGAATAATTACGAGGCACTGTGGCGGGCAAGTTTTCTTAATTCAAGAGTTGGGAACCGGGCAGACGATGAATCTACAAAGGAGCAGCACTTCAACCGGGCCATAGAACTCGCGGAGCGTGCACTTACCATTGATTCCACGGATGTGCAGTCAAATTTCGTGATGGCCGTAGCGATGGGGCGAAAAGCCCTGATTTCCGGAGCCAAGTCGCGGGTAGCGGCCTCACGGGATATTAAAAAGTATGCTGATAGGGCGCTGGAAGCAGATCCGGATCACGCCGGAGCACTTCATGTGTTAGGGCGCTGGCACTTTAAAGTAGCAAACCTTGGCTGGTTCGAGCGCGCCGCGGCAAATACCCTTTTTGGAGGAATTCCGGGCGATGCCAGTAATGAAAAGGCGGCAGAGTATATCAAAAAGGCTACGGAGCAGAAGGAGGATTATATTCTTTACTATCTGGACCTGGCAAAGGTATATGAGGAGATGGGTCAAGAAGACAGTGCCCGTGAAAGTTGTAAGGAGGCCATAAGTATGGAGTCAAAAGTTATGGGTGATGATGAACTGAAAAGAGAATGCCAGGAACTCATTCAGCAGTTGTAGTGTCAGCGGGTCATTGTGAAGCATTAAAATCTATTGACAAGTGTAAGCGCTTTCAGTATTATTCCGCATATTTGAAATTAAGCGGCTTATTAATTTGTCACATACCATATACGACATAGCCCGGCAGGCTGGGGTTAGTATAGCAACGGTATCCCGTGTTTTTAATGAAAGTGCCAAAGTATCTCCCAAAACGAGAGATAAGGTCCTTCAAATTGCCAAACAGGTAGGATATTATCCCCAAGGCTTTGCACAGGGATTGGCCGGCCGACAAAAGAAAGTAATAATGGCCGTAGTGCCCTTACTTTCAAATTATTTCTTCCTACAGGTATTAGATGGAATTCAGGATGCTATTTCAGAAACTGATTTTGAACTCCATATCTATAATGTAAAACCTAAGGAGGAGCGTATAGGACAGTTGAAAAGGCTTTTGGGACGTAAATGGGCCGATGGTTATCTGTTTGTTTCCATTCACCTCTCAAATGAAGAGTGGGCAGAAATTTACAATTTAGGTCAGCATATGGTATTAATTGATGACGCCTATTCGGCCTCTAATTATTTTCAGATTGATAATAAGCAGGGGGCCTGCAAGGCCACCGAATTTTTCTTAGAGAAAGGACTGCGCCGACTGGCCCTTATTACTGCGGAAAAACGGTCGATTCCGGCTGCTAAACGTCAGGAGGGTTTCTTGGAAACGCTGAATGACTATGGAGTAAATACAGATAGCGTGCCTATCGTTACCGGAGACACCACCTATCGCCATGGTTTTAATGAAAGTAACGGTTATGAGGGAATGAACAAGCTGTTAGCGCTTGATCCGTTACCAGAAGCTATTGTCTGTGCTTCCGACATACAGGCTATTGGTGCACTATCAGCAATGAAAGAGCAGGATGTGGAAATTCCTATCATTGGCTACGACGATATTCAACTTTCACGATATATCGGACTTTCTACGATGCGTCAACCCATGTCTAAGATGGGATATGAAGGCACAAAGGTATTATTTGATCATATTGACGATGAACAGTCAGATTTGGTACAGGAGGCGTACATTCCTGAGCTCATACACCGGTCGACGACCGAAAATTTACAGTAAGAACTTATAATCGATAATAACAGAATATATTAACATTATATGTCAACCCAGCAAGATCAGATAAATCGTATTGGAGTGTTAACTTCCGGGGGCGATGCCCCGGGTATGAATGCCGCTATCAGAGCGGTTGTGCGTTCATGTGTATATTATGGTATTGAGCCTTATGGGATCTGTCGGGGCTATGAAGGACTTATCGAAAATGATATCGAACAGATGAATGCGGGTTCGGTAAAGCATATCATCCACCAGGGCGGTACCATTCTCAAGTCGGCTCGAAGCCCCAAATTCAAAACGAAGGAAGGGATGGATCAGGCTTGGAAAAATATTCAAGAACACGAGCTGGATGCCTTAGTGGTGATTGGCGGCGATGGTACTTTCAAGGGGGCTATGGAGTTCGGCAATAAGTACGAGTTCCCCATTGTAGGCATTCCGGGCACTATTGATAACGATATTTACGGAACGGACTATGCCATTGGATTTGATACGGCCCTAAACACGGTTGTCGAAGCCGTGGATAAAATTCGGGATACCGCTACTTCCCACAGCCGCCTCTTTTTTATTGAAGTAATGGGCCGTGATGCTGGTTTTATAGCCATGTATTCAGGGATCGGAGCGGGAGCGGAAGAGGTATTGATTCCCGAGAAGGACCGTGGTATCGAGCAACTGTTTGAATCACTGGAACGCACCTCTAAGCGTAATAAAAGTTCGCGTCTGGTAATTGTTGCCGAGGGCGATAAAAATGGCAGCGTATACGACTTAGAGGAACAGGTACAAAAACAGTTTGGCGACCGCTATGAGACCAAGGTAACCATTCTGGGACATGTTCAACGGGGAGGGCGTCCCACTTGCTCCGACCGGGTTCTTGCCAGTCGTCTGGGTGTGTTGTCGGTAGAAGCCCTTATCGATGGTAAAAAAGACATTATGGTAGGTATTCGTAATAAAAAAATAGCTTATACTGAATTTGATCATGCCACAAAACGAAATCCCAAAATGGATAAAGAGCTGGTACGCGTAGCAGATATTATATCAATTTGATATAATATTCTTAAGTCATTGATATATAATAAGATAGCATTATATTTATCAGAGTAACATCCGTAACATATATAATAGTATTTTTCTCTTTGTAATATAAGAATGTAGATGTTCAATCAGGTCAGTAAGAAATAAATAGGATCGGAATTAATAGATGAAAATTAAAATGTATGGCAAAAAGAGATACAGATAATACTGAAGATATTACATCCGATAAAAATGATGCTTACCAGACTCCTGAATGGGCCAAGCATGTGATTTGGTACCAGATTTTCCCAGAACGTTTTCGTAACGGAGATCCTGACAATGATCCGCGCAGGGAGTACGTTTATGGGCCGGAGGGGTGGTCGGTTTCTTCCTGGACAGCGGACTGGTATGCCCAAACAGACTGGGAGGAATCACTGGGAGATAAGTTTACCGATAGTATCTATCATCGGCGGTACGGGGGAGATTTGCAGGGTATTATTGATAAACTGGACTATTTGCAGGAATTAGGAATAGGAGGGATTTACTTAAATCCTATTTTTGATGCCGTTTCCCTCCATAAATATGATACCAGTTACTATCATCATGTGGATCGCTTTTTTGGTCCCGATCCTGAGGGCGATGAAAAAATCATGGAACAGGAAAATCCCATGGATCCTTCTACCTGGCAGTGGACTTCCGCAGATCGGCTTTTTTTAAAGCTTATTGAAGAAGTGCATAACCGGGGTATGTAT
>CAYXVW010000035.1:10492-14845 GCA_964468695.1 uncultured Balneolaceae bacterium
ATTGATGGGGTTTTTAATCATACGGGCACCGAATTTTGGGCATTCCGCGATCTGCTTAAACATCAGGAACAATCTCCTTTTAAAGACTGGTACGAAGTTAAGTCCTTTAGAGATGATGATTCTAATATCCCATTTGATTATAACGGGTGGTGGGGGCATTGGTCACTTCCGGAATTCAAGGAGAAGGATGGAACGCTAATCAAGCCGGTTAGAGAGCACATATATGCAATTACACGGCGGTGGATGGATCCCGACAGGGATGGTGACCCATCGGATGGCATCGATGGATGGCGGCTGGACGTGCCCGAAGAGGTAGGTAAGGATTTTTGGCGGGAATGGAACGCCTTGGTCCGGGAAATAAATCCTAAGGCCTATACCGTGGGAGAAATCTGGACTACGAAATCGAAAGAATGGGTGAGTGATGATCTGTTTACGGCCGCAATGAATTATCCGTTTGCAAAAATCGTGCAGAGCTATATGATTGATGAAGATATTACGCCCTCGGAGTTCTTGCATGAATTAAAAAAAGTACGGCAGGAATTGCCCTCTGAAGCCACTTTAGTTATGCAGAATCTGATGGATAGTCACGACACGCCCCGACTGGCATCGATGATTGTGAATCCGGGTCGGGAATACAATGAGAACGGCCGTCCGGAACATGGTTTTGACGTGCGTAAACCCACAACGGAAGAACGAAGGCTGCAAAAACTGATTGCTCTTTTCCAATATACCTACGTAGGGGCTCCCATGATTTTTTACGGGACCGAAGCCGGTATGTGGGGAGCGGGTGATCCGGATGATCGAAAGCCGATGGTATGGCCGGAATTTGATTATGAGCCGGAGAAAGAACATCCGCTGGGCAAGGAGCGAACACCCGATGATAATAATTTTGATCACGATCTGTTTAGCTGGTACCAGCGGCTTGGAGAGATACGAAATGAGCATTTAGCCTTTCAGACGGGAGACTTTCAGCCTCTGAAGACGGACGATAATCGAAATACCCTTGCTTTTGCGAGGTTTCTTAACCTGGAAAAATTTGGTATTGTGGTAATCAACAAGTCCGAAGAACCGCAAAGCATCCGAATTGAAATTGCTCCTTTTGAGCTAAATGAAACGGCTGCTTTAAAAAATTGCTTAACCGGCAGGCATGTGGAATTGGAAAAAAATGGAATAGGATTAAAACTTCCTCCTGTATCCGGGGCAATCCTAACTCCCGAAAAACAGTAGCATGCGCATTGATCCGAAATACTTTAAACCCTTTTTAATAGTCCTGGCAATAGTCGGGGCTCTTATTATCTCTTATTTTACCATCAGTAGTCCTCTTAATCGTGAGGCCGCTTTTCGGGAGCAAATCGTAAAACAAGATTCGCTTCAAACTACTTCTTGGTTGGAGGTTGAGACTTCCGACAGCCTGAGAATCAGTGATTTTAGCGGGCAATACGTTATGCTATATTTTTGGTCGCAGTGGTCGGGTTCTTCTGATGAAGGGCATCAAAAGGTCGCTGAACTTAAGCACAGCTTTAGCAATGATCTGGAGGTTATATCGGCCATGGTGGGGCTAAGGAAAGAGGAGGCTTTAGCATTTATTAGTGAAAATGATTTCCCTTTTCACTATGTAGCTGGCTCCCAGCAGTTTTCGGCGTTCGGAGTGCCGGGTCTGCCTGCCCATCTTCTGTATAATCCCGATGGAAAAATACAATATATTTCCCTTGGTATACTTCATAAAGCTGAAATTGATAGTTTAAGTACCATTATTAATGACGGATAACGGTCATATCATCCATAATGGAGCCCTCCTTTCTGCTGAAACCGCCATTGCTTCAGCAAATTCCCGGTCCTTATTATACGGAGAAGGCGCTTTTGAAACCATTCGTACCTATGGAAGAGAAACCCTGTTCTTTTCTGAGCATATAGATCGCCTTAAAAGAGGGCTAAACGAATTGGGATTCAATTTGCATCAATTCCCTGAAGAAAGACTTTTGGAGGAACATATTTTGAAGTTACTATCAGAGGATAACCTGCTGGATAATGATGCTATTGTACGGTTACAGTTCTGGCGAAATGGGAGCCGTGGATATCTGCCAGATGCGAATAAAGGGGAGTTGCAGTACCTGATCACGGCAAGTGAATGCCCCGATTTTGAAGATAAAGAGGTCCGTTTGGCAACCGTAGCTACCTCCCGGATTCCATCAGAATCGCTGCCTGGGTTTGGTAAATTTACGAATGGTATTAACTATATTCTTGCGGCCAAAGAAGCAGCGGATAAAGGAACGGATGATGCCCTGATGCAAACAACGGAAGGATGGGTTTCGGAGACCACCATTGCCAATGTTTTTTGGATTGAAGGGAAAGAAATTTTTACGCCTTCATCGGAGTGCGATTTACTGCCGGGCATTACCCGCAATATTGTAATCGATATTGTCAACAAGAACAACCAGTTAGAAATTCAAGAGGGAAGATATCCCTTGGAACGCTTGTACAGCGCAGAAGCCGTGGCGATATGCAACTCCGTTCGTGAAGTTTTGCCTGTCAGCGAAATCAATACCCACAAATTTGATACGGATCATCCGGTTCTTAATCTTCTTCGGCAAGACTATACAAGATTTAGAGACAAGCATAAGAAATCACTTTCGGGTTAAATGGTAGCAAATCTCGAAATTCTTATTGATACACTTGCCCAGAAGGGAGCACTCATTCTACTGGAGTCGCAGTCCAATGAGCACCCTTGGTCTTGTACTTCCTTTTTAGCGGGCCAACCCAAAGCGGAGATTAAAGCTTATGGTAATCAAATTCAGATTATTGAAGATGGGCAAGCGGTAAAGCGCAGCTTTGAAGAGAATCCCTGGAATGCATTACAGGATTTTCGAAAAAAATATAACGGGTGGTTATTTGGCTATTTGGGATATGATCTAAAAAACTACCTGGAGGATTTATCATCGAAGAATGATGATCCTCTGGGATTGCCGGATCTTTATTTCATGGTCCCCGAATATCTGTTTAAAAAAGAAAAGGGGAGTACCCGGTTTGAAATATTAAGGGGAGAGGAACCGATAGGATTCAAACAAGATACTTCCCCTCCGTTGTATAAACGACAATTTCTTGTTGAGAATTTTGATCCCAAAGTTGTAAAGACCGATTATATAAAACGAATAAAGGAAGCACAGAAACGTATTATAGAGGGTGATTTTTATGAGATCAACCTCTCGCATCAGCTGAAGGGCACGTTTCGGGGAGATCCCCAACAACTTTATTCCAGGATGAAAAAAGCAGGTCCCGTTCCTTTTGGGGCCTATTTGGAGCTGGATGACTGGTCGGCCTGTTGCCAATCACCGGAACGGTTTTTACGCAGAGAAGGGAATACTATTTTTTCCCAGCCCATTAAAGGGACCGCCAAGCGGGGGAAGAACCCACAGGAGGATGAAGCCCTAAAAGAGGAATTATACCATTCCTCAAAAGAACGGGCAGAGAATCTGATGATTGTGGATCTGGTCAGAAATGATTTAAGCCATATTGCCAAGAAAGGAAGCGTGAGAGTTGAACAATTATTTAATATCGAATCCTTTGAGACGGTACACCAGATGGTTTCAACAGTTGGAGCCAAGGTAACGGAAGGAGAAGATACCATTGAAATACTAAAAGCCTGTTTCCCCATGGGATCGATGACCGGAGCCCCTAAGATAAGCGCCATGAAATCTATTGAGGAGCTGGAAACCTACAGGCGTGGACTGTATTCCGGGGCCATAGGGTACATAAAGCCCGATGGAGATTTCGATTTCAATGTGGTAATTCGTTCTGCAATCATTAAGGATGACGCTCTGTATTATGCGGTTGGCGGGGCTATTACCGGAGACTCCGATCCAGAGGCGGAATGGGAGGAGACGCTGGTAAAAGCCCGCGCCTTGATGGATGCCATTGAATGAAAAAGAGATATCTGGAGTTATAAAAGAAAACAGAATTACATTTTATCATTATTTATGGATGAGCAATACACTGAACTGCAGACCTTGGGAGAACTTCGGAATTCAGGGTGGGAATCCCTTTCTGTAAAAGAGGAAATAAGAAAAAATGTAATCCGAAAAATTGAGTCCGGGGAAACGCTTTTTCCGGGAATACTGGGATATGATAAGTCCGTTATCCCGGAATTGCAGCACGCTTTGTTGGCCAAGCATGATTTTATCCTGCTGGGATTGCGTGGTCAGGCCAAAACAAAAATATTACGGCAGTTGCCCTCTTTTCTTGATGAATATGTGCCTGTCGTCAAAGGGTCGCAAATTAACGATGATCCGTTTAATCCCGTTTCCAAACAGGCTATTGAAATAGTCGATGAACAGGGGGAGGAGACCCCCATAGAAT
>CAYXVW010000036.1:0-14554 GCA_964468695.1 uncultured Balneolaceae bacterium
ATTACAAAACCAACCAGCTTTCGTTCGAGACCTTTTTCATTCTTCCTTTTGAGCGCGGACCGACCAATGAAATCTCCCTTTTCAAGCCTGGTGAGCCATCCCATACGTGCTTCAAGGGGATGCGTATCTTTTGTAATATCATTTCCATAGAGGGCAAATCCCATTTCAAGCCGCAACGTGTCACGCGCGCCAAGCCCGCAGGGTTCTATTCCAAATTCTTTACCCGCATCCAAAATGGCGGTCCATATACTCTCTGCATCCACCTCATTCTTATCAAAATATAACTCAAATCCCTTTTCCCCGGTATAGCCGGTAGCTGAAAATATAACATCCTCAAAACCGGCCAAAGCGCCCTTTACGAAGGTATAAAACTTTACACTGGACAGATTAATACCCGTAAGTTTCTGTAATACTTCTACCGATTTCGGTCCCTGCACGGCAAGCAAACATATCTCATCGGATTTATTTTTCACCCTGGCATCAAATTCGTTATTGTCGGTAACCCATGCATAATCTTTCTCAATATTAGAAGCGTTTACAACCAACATATATTTGTTCTCATCCAGCATATAGACTAATAAATCATCAACGATTCCACCATCCTCATAACACATGGCCGTATACTGGGCCTTACCCGGACTTAACTTAGAGGCATCGTTGATTGTAATATGCTGAATCAAATCCAATGCATGTGTTCCTTTGATAAAAAATTCTCCCATATGAGAGACATCAAACATTCCCACAGAATTCCTTACTGCATTGTGCTCCTTACGGATACTGTCATACTGGACGGGCATCTCAAATCCACCAAAATCAATTAGTTTTGCCCCAGCTTGTTTATGGAGATTGTAAAAAGGAGTTCGTTTCAACATAATCGGTTCCCCTTGCAATTCTTACTGTTTTATAACTTCAATAACGCTTACTGTCGGATGACAGTAGCTGAATATGATCCTTTAGAATTAAAATTATACCACATTTAAGTACGTCTAACACTTATCAAACACGGTGGCCTAAAATACATATTTCTCTTTAGAATGAAGAATGATTTCTTTAGCTAATAAGCGTTTAGCATCTGGTATTAAATCCTTATCTTTATAGACTGCAATATTTTGCTTAAACCGAATATTATATAAATAGCATGGCGATCAACAAACAACAAGTACGTACAGCACTTACCCACGTACTGCATCCCGAAATGAATAAAGATCTGGTAACTCTCGATATGGTAGAGGACCTGGTTGTACAGGACTCTTTTATTACCTTTACCATCGATTTACCAGAGAAAAATACGGAACTGGAGCATCGCCTTAAAGAGGAATGCAAAGAAGCGATTCACAAATATGTGGATAAAGATGCCGTACTGGATATCAATACGGCTGTTAACATCTCTAAGTTTCGTAACAACGAGGATAAAGGGGAATTCCCGGGTCAGGGTCACCGCCAACAGAAAAACAAACAAGAAGAGGATGGGGAGATCCTTTCCGGGGTAAAAAATATTATTGCAGTCGCTTCCGGCAAGGGAGGCGTGGGAAAATCCACCGTTGCCGTTAACCTGGCTTGCGGACTTGCTCGGACCGGTGCAAAAGTAGGATTATTGGACACCGATATATACGGTCCCAGCATTCCAACCATGATGGATACCCATGAACGTCCGAATATTACGACCGATAAAAAGTTGATCCCAATGCAAAAGTACGGCATTCGCTTTCTCTCAATGGGACTGTTGGTTGATCCGGACCAGGCGATGATCTGGCGGGGACCAATGGTTACCAGCGCTGTCAAACAGTTTATGCAGGAAGTTGAATGGGGTGAGCTCGATTACCTGGTACTCGACCTGCCTCCCGGAACGGGTGATATCCAGCTTACGCTGGTTCAAACAGTTCCCCTAACTGGTGCGGTTATTGTCTCGACTCCTCAAAATGTAGCCTTGGATGATGCACGTAAAGGTGTGGCTATGTTCAAGAAGGTAAATGTGCCCGTACTTGGAATGGTTGAAAATATGGCTTATTTCATTCCGGAAGATATGCCCGATAAAAAATATTACATTTTTGGAAAGCATGGGGCCCGAAACCTTGCGGAAAAAATGGGCACGAACTTTCTTGGAGAAATTCCGCTGGAACAAAAAGTGAGGGAAAGTGGTGATGAGGGTAAACCAATTGTCCTGGGCGATATGGATACCAAATCCGCACAGGCATTTGTGGAACTCTCAAATAATGTTATTCAACAGCTTGCTATTCGTAATCAACAGGAAGCCCCAACGGAAAAAATCGATATCAAGATTAAGCCGTAACTGAACTTATTGATCAATTAGTTAAATAAATATTCTTCAATAGGGGGCAGCCAAAGGATAATGGCTAGTAATTCTCGTAATTTTGAGCTTCCCCAATGTTATTTTAGGAGCGTTGGCTTAAACCCAGAAGGAAATGCCAGATGGTAAGTGCCGCCAACCTGGCCGTTTGGCTATCCCGATCGTATCGGGGATTAAATTCCGACAAATCAAAGGAGTTCACCTGTTCATTTCTCCCCGCAAGATAAGCTGCAGTCAACCACAAATCGGCAGATATTCCATTAGTACAAGGGGCACTCACTCCCGGAGCCTGTGATTGGTCAACGGCATCCATATCGAAAGTAATCATCAGACGCTCACTTTCATGCCGGTGAAAGAAACCAGATATTGATGTTATATTCGTTTCATCCCGAAACAGGTAATTTCCTTCGTGCTCATCTATGAATTTGAGGTGAGAGCGGGCCACCGAGTGAGGCTGCAATCCGGCTACCAAATAAGTTTCAACAGACTCACTGTCATGCTCCAGTGCCTGACGAAAAGGAGAGCCCGAATGAGCTTTTCCATTTTTCAGCGGACGTACATCTGCATGGGCATCCAGATTAAAAATGGAGGTCCTTAACTCAGCCTTTGTATATCCTAAAAAATGGCCGTAAGCTGTCTCATGTCCCCCTCCTAAAATAATCGGTATCACCCCCTGTTCCAGGTACCCGGCGACAATATTTCCCAGTTTCTGCTGATCCTCCTCTAAATTACCAGAAATATCCAGATCACCAATATCGATTGTATGCTCAATCAAATTAATAAAAAGGGCTGTTTCTTCGGCATCAGGGGTCATTTTATATAACTCGCGGCGTATTTTAGCAGGAGCTTTGGATGCTCCCACCCGACCACCATTCCGGCGGACTCCCTCATCTGAGGGGAAGCCTAACAAAACTACCTTTACAGTTTCCGGTTTGTTCTGCAACCAAAAACCTAAACGGGGATCGTCCTTTTCGGTTTTTGGCATTTCTATTGAGGGCGGTATTAAATCAGACACCTTTTAATTAATTAAGTAGTTAAAATGAACCCATTATGCTTTTTTGCTCTATCTATATAAATGATCAGAAGTTCTTGGTATTTATTCTATTTCCTTCGAACACGATCAAAATATTCTCGTTGTACCGCCGGTGTTGTTTTATCATTCTTAACATTCTGCAGTGCTTCTACCAATGATTCTACACGATAATCAAACATCAGCTTACCCAGTTCCGCACTTGCTACCTCTGCCTTTCCCGCATAATGGTTGGGGAACCGGGCATACCACCAAATACCTGTATATAACGATTCCATAAGATCCAGTCGCGCCTGATCCTCCCCGGATTCCTTAGGGGCCTCCTCAAGCTTTACCAAATCGGGTCTTAGGTGAAGTAATAGCGAGGTTTCTCCCTCACCGGCATGCATGTCCTCGGACGCATCAGACTTCCTCAGCTGATTTACTTTTTCCGTATGTTCGGAATCGGGTTCCGTGCTATAGAGATAAGTCACATAATCTTTCTCTTCCTCAAGCTGAGACTGTACAAAATAGGGTAATAAGTAGTTATTACCTCCATGCCCATTCACCAAGACAATTTTTTTAAATCCATTGCGAGCAATTTCTTTAACCGTTTCTTTAAGAATGTCCCATACCAATTCAGATGGCAAAGAAAAGGTACCTCCAAGATGTTTCGCTTCATATATCTGCCCAAAATAAAATTCCGGAAAAACAACGGCGTATTCTTTTTTAGCCGCTTCCAACGCTAAGCTACGGGCAACAATCAGATCGGAACCCAATGGAGCCTGTAGTCCGTGTTTTTCCAGTATTCCCAAAGGTAAAATACAGGTAGAATCTGATTCGGCGACGGCTTCATCCCAATCAGAGGCCGTTAGCTCTTCCCATTTTGGCGTCAATTCCTGAGCAGGCAGTAATACAGGTGCTGCCACGCACATAATTATGAATAAAACAATATTTTTCATGGTCCTACCTTTTTATTTTATGATAACATTATACAATCCATCCGCGGATTTAACTATCAAGTAGCATAACACTATTTTAAAACGGTAGCAAACGCTAACACCTTCATTGCTAACGTATTGTAGCAATATGTCATAGCTTATATAACATACGCCCAGTAAATCGTAGAGAACTTAACTAAGCTCCCTTTTATACAGATATAAATCTATTTTACTTTCTTTGAAACTACTTATATGTTAGAAGAGAATTTTCTAAGTGGTCTTCAAAACTCATTTAACGTAAACTTTCTCCATGACTTTTTTCTGCTCCATGTACATGTGTTGTTGTATGACGGACCTAATGAAGATGTCCGAACGACATTCATGCACCTGTATGGGAGCGGAGGCTACATGACTTTTTGATTTTCACTTAATTTCTTAAAGGAAAGTTAAAGCCCACTCACCTCGCAGGTGAGTGGGCTTTTTTATTTGTCCTATTTCTCTCACCTGCAACACAATCGAATATTCTATAAATACAAACACAACAAACAATAAACTAAGACGATGGATACACAATTTGCATACTGGGTCCCAAATGTAAGCGGTGGACTTGTAATCACCGATTGGCCCATGAATACTGACTGGAGTTACGAATACAATAAGGAACTAGCACAAACAGCCGAAAAGGTAGGCTTTGACTTTGCGCTTGCCCAGGCTCGGTTTTTCGGAAGCTATAATGCTGAAAAACAGCTTGAAGCGCTCAGCATTGCCAATGCCCTGGCAGCTAATACCGAAAAGCTACGCCTCATCGGGGCAGTGCATCCCGGACAGTGGAATCCTGGTCCCATTGCCAACTTTGTAGCCACTGCTGATCGTATCAGCAACGGTCGTTTTCACTTAAATGTGGTAAGTGGCTGGTTTAAGGATGAATTCACACGTTTTGGGGAACCCTGGCTGGCCCATGACGAGCGATATGACCGGAGTGAAGAATTTATTCAAGTGTTAAAAGGGTTATGGACCGAAGATACGTTTTCATTCGATGGTCGTTTTTATCAGATTGATGAAGCTCCACTGGAACCCAAGCCCGTTACTCCTCCTGCGATCTTCCAGGGCGGGAATTCTCCGCGAGCTCTAAAAATGGCGGCACGGGTTTCTGATTGGTTACTTCTGAATGGAGGTAGCCTCGAAAAGCTTCAAGGGCAAATTGAACAGGTTAAAAAATATGCTGACGAATTTGGCACCGAACCGCCCAAAATTGGAGTCAACTCATTTGTCATTGCCCGTGATACGGAAGCTGAAGCTAAACAAGAGCTGGAAAATATTATTGAAAATGCTACAGAGGAGGCCGTTGAGGGCTTTAAAGAACAGGTAAAACAGGCCGGACAATCAGCTCCGGAAGGCGAAGGAATGTGGGCCGATTCCGACTTCAATGATCTGGTTCAATATAATGACGGGTTCAAGACCGGATTAATAGGCACCAAAGAACAAATTGTTGAACGTATTCGACAGCTCGATGCTATTGGAGTCGACCTTGTACTCACCGGATTCCTTCATTTTACCGATGAGCTGCCTCATTTCGGCAATGAAATCATTCCGGCTGTAAAAGAAGCCAAACCACTTGAACAGTCCGAAGTTCTGGTTGCAAAATAGTAATAATCCGTACCGGAGTGCTTAAAAACCCCGGTTTTCAATTCACAATTCGAAATTACATGTACATGTTATGAGTGATCTTTTAGGTATAGTAGGGAGCGTTTCGACCCCCTCAAAAACAAGAGCTGCAATCGAAATATCATTGCAGGCAGCTGAGAAAGAGTTCGATGTAAACACGGAAGTCATACATCTGGCCGAATATGATTTGGATATCGCTGACGGACGGAAGCTTGATGAATATACCGGCGATACGGCTGAGGCGCTAGATCTCATTATTAACAGCAGTGCCTTTCTCATCGGTACACCCGTCTACCGGGGAAGTTACTCGGGCGTACTTAAAAACCTGCTTGACCTGATACCAAGAGGACAATGGCAATCAGATGAAGCCCCGTTGGAAGATCGCCCGCTTGGACTCATTGCCACGGGTGCTACCGATCATCACTACTTATCGATTAGTCATGAACTCGAACCTATCGCCTCATTTTTTGGGTCTCACCAGGTAGGAAGTGGTGTTTATGTCAATAGTTCGCAGTTTGATGATCATCAAATCACTGATGAAGAGGTAGTTGCCAGGCTCGAAACATTGGGCAAGGCTACCATTGAATTATCCCGGGCTGTTGACAACAGCCATTATTTATCACAGCTCGGTCCTCAATTCTAACTTTTATTTCTAAAAAACTTCTATCACTTATGGAAGCGTCAAAATCTAAAAAGAATCAGGCTAAATCACTTAAAAAGGCGATGCGGCAACTTCCTTTTCCGGTTGCAATTGCTACTGCCGCTGTAGGAAAAGAAAAACGAGGCATCACTATTGGATCTTTTACCAGTCTATCACTTGATCCCCCGCTCATCTCGTTTAACATTGACCGGGAGGCCCAAATATATCCTCTTATCACCCGTGCCACTCACTTTGCCATTCATTTGCCACAGCCTCGGCAAGCCAAGCTGTGCGATCATTTTTCCACTTCGGGGTTAAGTAGTGATGAACAGTTTGAAAATATTAATTTCCAGCGTAATTCTTATGGCACTCCTGTCTTAAAAAAGATTCCCACGGTTATCCAGTGCCGTGCCTACGATCAAATATCAGCAGGTGACCATATTATTATCATTGGAGAAGTGGCTGAAGTTGAACAGGAAAATAACAATCCGAGTATTCTTTATTATGACCGTTCTTATCGGAAAATAGGGGCTATTGCACCTAAGGAGGAACCAAATATTAAACGGGTCGGATAATAAATAAGCTTAATGTATTGCTCCGTCTTATTACTCCTGCACTGTATCTCGGTTTCAATCCGTTATTATCTTATTTTCTGCCTTCTGAGTGCATGACTTCTCCCCGAGAGACTGTTATAGCGCAGTCATTAGATTGGAAATGGTACATCCAAAAGTTGGGATCAGGGGCGTTTATAACAGCAAAATCTGCGAATTTGCCTTTTTCGATAGATCCTAACTCATGGTCCCGCTTAATGGCTTTGGCCGCATAAATAGTAGTTCCTTTCAACGCTTCTTCAGGTGCAAGACGCCCTTGGTTACAGCTTAGCATCATAGCCAGCGGAAGATTATAACTGGGGGCGGAGCCGGGATTAAAATCCGTAGCCACGGCAACCTTTACTCCTCCATCTACCAGTCTCCTGCAATTCAATGGTTTTTCCTGAGTATATAACGAGGCCAGGGGCAGCGTAACCCCAACTACACCGGCATCGGCCATAGCCTCAATACCGTCATCTGATATTTTCTCCAGATGGTCCGCACTGGCGGCCTTAAGTTCCGCAGCTAGTTCTGCACCCCCACACGAGGTCAGCTGATCTGCATGTATCTTGGGCGTCAGTCCCGCTACCTGACCGGCAACCAGTATTCGGCGCGACTCCCGTACAGAAAAGGCAGATTTCTCAGTAAAAACGTCACAAAACTCTGCGAGTTCTTCTCCGGATACCGCTGGAATCATCTTCTCAATTACTAAATCGATATATGCTTCGCGATCGTCTTCATACTCCGGAGGTATAGTGTGTGCCCCTAAAAAGGTAGGTACGATATGAAAGGAATGTTCCTCAGCTAACCTCCGATAGACACGCAGGATTTTCAACTCCTCTTCTACCGACAAGCCATAACCGCTTTTACATTCAACCGCTGTCACACCCAGCTTGCTCATCCTTTTTAAAAAGGATGAAGCTTTCTCGTATAACTCCTCCTCCAATGCCTTCCGGGTGTCCCGCACCGTAGATAAAATTCCTCCTCCCGCCTTAGCAATCTCAAGATAGCTCTTTCCTTTGACCCGCATAGCAAATTCATCAGGCCGCCAACCGCCAAAAGCCAGATGCGTATGGCAATCAACCAAGCCGGGAATTACCATTTTACCATCAACATCAAATTCCTCGTCGTTCATATACTTCTCAGGCAAATCAGCTTCTTTCCCAACCCACTGTATGGTTTCATCTTGCCAGGCAACTGCCGCATTTTTAATTGGATGGATTGCTCCCTGTCCGCCTTCATCTTTACAAGTTGCCAGGAATCCTATGTTTTTTAGTATGGGCATTAATTCCGGAGTTTATTTGTTCCTTATTGCAGGGAATTAAAAATTATTGTAATAGACAAAGCTCTTGTTCCACTTCCTGTACCATGTTGCGACTTTGCAATAATTCCACCGCCTTGCTGATATCATCTTTAAAATAGTGGTCGGTAGTTGCGTGAGGTATAGCATCGCGGATATACTCGTGAGTAATCTCTACTCCTGTTCCAGGTTTAAGAGGTTTACGGAAATCCAGTGCCTGTGCTGCGGTAAAAAGCTCAATAGCCAATACCTGCTCTACGTTTTGATAGACTTCCAGAAGCTTCAGCGCACTGATGCTTCCCATACTTACATGGTCTTCCTGTCCGAGACTGGTCGGAATGGAATCAACTGAAGAGGGATGACAAAGCACCTTATTCTCGGATACCAGCGAAGCCGAAGTATATTGCGGAATCATAAATCCGGAGTTAATCCCTGTTTCTTCCATTAACAACTTGGGAAGTCCATCATGACCTTCCAGCAGCAAGTACGTTCGGCGCTCGGAAATACTGGCAAATTCAGCCAGTGCTATTTTCGCGTGATCCAGCGCCAGGGCCAAGGGTTGTCCATGAAAATTACCGCCGCTGATAATATCTCCATTTTCAAAAACGAGCGGATTATCCGTTACAGAATTCAGTTCGGTTTCTATCACTCCCCTGCAGTATCGCAATCCATCTCTGCTCGCCCCATGTACCTGCGGCACACACCGCAGGCAATACGGATCCTGCACTTTTCCGCAATGGCGGTGCGACTCCAGGATCTCACTATCAACCAATAGCTCACGCACATTACGGGCTACTTCCTGCTGTCCTTTATGGGGACGAATTTCATGAATGCGCTCGTCAAACGGCTTGATACTGCCCTGCAACGCTTCTAAACTCATCGCCGCAATCAGATCAGCGGCTTTCATCAGGTTAAGCGACTTTTCCAGAACATACGCGCCGTATCCACTCATCAATTGCGTACCATTAATAAGTGAAAGTCCATCTTTCGGTTGCAGGTCAATAGGATCAAGACCGTGCTCATTCAACACTTTTCCAGCCGGGATGGTATCGGTCCCATCCTCATTCCAAAACAATCCATAGCCCAATAGCGGCAGAGCCATATGAGCCAGTGGCGCCAAGTCTCCGGAAGCACCCACGCTTCCCTTCTCGGGCATTGCGGGAATCAAATCATGATCAGAAAAATAGATCAGCCGGTCGAATGTTTTCTCGGAGATTCCTGAGTTTCCCAATCCAAGCGCGTGAATCTTAAGCTGGAGCATCAGCTGAGAAATATCTTTGGGGATTAAATCCCCTACGCCCACCGAGTGTGATAAAATCAAATTGCGTTGCAATTGTGTGAGTTGCTCCTCGCTCACGCGCTTATTCGCCAAAGCACCAAAGCCGGTGTTAATACCATACATTGGCTCATCGTGATCGAGTGCCTCCTCAACAATACTTCTGGAGGCTCTTATTGATGATTTATCACTTTTAAGATTAGAAATACTATTCGATAAATCCTCGTACAAATTGGGAATGGTAATCTTCACTGGACTGATTTCTTTATCGATATTTAATTCAAAAATACGAGGATTTAAGACCCGATCCCAATTTTGATTTTTTCCCAAAACAACTAATCTTGACTTCCTATGGGTCAACTATTATTCATTATAGGCACCTCTTGGCTTGCGGGCTTTTCGGCCTTTATCGGCAGTAGCATAGCCCAAATTGAAGATACACCCAATACCGAAGCAAAGCAGGAATTTACCTATGGAATTGTTGCCCTCGGGGGTGGCATTTTACTGGCTGCTGTCGCCTATGCTCTTACTCCCAAGGCTATTGAAGAACTGGGTATAACAACGTTGACTATAACCTTTTGTCTGGGCGGTTTAATATTTTGCTTTTTAGATGCAGTAATCACAAAAATAAGTGGCCAAAAAGCCCAGCTAATGGCAATGTTATTAGATTTCATTCCCGAAGCGATCTCGTTGGGAGCAGTATTTGGACAAAATCGCAACCTCGGCATTTTGTTAGGCAGTTTTATTGCGGCACAAAATCTTCCCGAAGGATTCAACTCTTACCGAGAAATGAAACACTCCGGGCTTTCTTCCCGCAAAATTCAATTTGCTTTATTTGCAATAAGCTTTATTGGTCCTATTGCAGCTTGTTTGGGATATTTTTTCTTGCAAGATAATAACATACTTACAGCCGGCATCATGAGTTTTGCATCCGGAGGCATTTTGTACCTGATCTTTCAGGATATTGCCCCACAGGCAAAAATGAGAAACCATTGGAAACCACCTCTGGGTGCAATATTAGGTTTTGCTATCGGGATGATAGGCCATAAACTGCTCGGGCAATAAAATCGCCATATAAGTTTTGTTGGCCGATAAAAAAATTGTACGCCTATCTCTCATAACACTTTGACATACAGATCATGTATTTGATCTGTATTGTCTTTTCGATACCCATAATCAATTTTAAAATCTCCGGCTTTTACATGGTGCTCTTCGGCCCAATCGTACATCCTGCCAAATGTTTCGGCAATACCTTCCAGAGTACCCTGATGTTGCTCATAGATATATTTTTGAGTGGGGATATTAACTTTTTCCATCCCATCGGGTACTTCCGAATCCTTTTCTACCCCTACTCCAATTAACTGGGTATATTGACCATCCGTAACATCCAGCGAAACATCCATCATCACATCCTCCTTGCGCCCCTCGATCTCGTTCAGGCGTTCTTTAGCCTTTTCCCAGGATGGAGGCATAACTTTATGTAATCCCTGCCAATCCGCCTCTACTTTTATTCCAATAACTGTGAACGCTTCCTTTTCTTCAATTTCCATCTTGATTGAGCTTTAGATACGGTAGTTAAATAAGTTTATATATAGTAATATATGAGAAATAGTACATTTAGCAGATATTATTCCGAAAAAGAATGACATGCCAAGGGCAAAAATAATTATCATCCCATAGGAACAGTTTTCTTACCGGTTTTGCGAATACCTCAAAAAAGCCTTTACTTCTTCTCAAATTAAAATACCGACTCACTGAGCAATACTTATTGAAGCATCATTGCCCTAATATGGAAATGAAAGTAGATGGATAATCAAACATTTATCATCGATTTTGACAGCACATTTGTAAGCGTTGAATCATTAGATTTATTAGCAACAATATCGTTAGATGGCAGTGCTGATAAAGATCGAAAAGTAAAGCTGATAGCTGATATCACTGATTTAGGCATGAACGGGGAGCTATCTTTCACCGATTCTCTTAAAAGGAGGCTGGCGGTACTAGAAGCTAACAAATCACATATCAAAAAGTTGATTCCCCTCCTGAAATCCGAAATCTCACCTTCCTTTGAAAGAAATCGGTCCTTTATCCAAGAGCATTCGGATTCGATCTATATTATTTCCAGTGGATTTAAAGAATTTATCGTGCCTGTTGTAGCTGATTTTGGTATTCCCGAAGATCACGTTTTGGCCAATACCTTTGAGTTTGATGAAGCAGGAAATATCACGGGCGCAGACCAACAAAATCCACTTGCAGGAGACAGTGGTAAAATTAAAGTCGTTGAACAACTCAATCTCGAGGGAGAAGTAATTGCAGTTGGCGATGGATATACTGATTACGAGATCAAAAAAGCGGGCCTTGCTACACAATTCTTCGTTTTTACAGAAAATGTAAGCCGCAAAAAGGTTCTTGAAGCGGCAACGTTTGTTGCTTCTTCATTTGATGAAGTTCTATTTGCCAAACAGACCTAAGAAATCCTTCTGCGAATGAAACAACTAAACCTTAAATCATATTGCAAGAGGTGTTACCAAGGAGAAAACGGCCAGTATACCCTGAAGCATAATTTGTATCTTATACATAAAATAATCGGAATATTCGTTTCAGTTAAATATGTCTATTTCATCCTGCATTCTGTGTAACAGCACTGATATCCATCACTTCTATAAGGATACGTCCGAACACTACGCTTCAGATTATTACCAGTGCCAAAACTGTCGCTTGATCTTTGCTCCTCCGAAAGATCGTCCCTCCCGAAGTGATGAATTTGACCGTTATGAGACCCATGAAAACGATCCTGAGGATGAAGGCTATCGCAATTTCCTGGGACAGCTATTTAATCCGTTAAACGAGCTGCTTGAACCCGAAAGTAAAGGACTGGATTTCGGATCAGGTCCGGGACCTACTCTCAATCTTATGTTTGAAGAAGAGGGACATACCATGCGCATTTACGATTCTTTTTACGATGATGATTCTTCGGTTTTTGAAGAAACTTACGATTTCATTACGGCTACCGAAGTGGTGGAGCACCTTTTTCATCCCGACAAAGAATTAGAGCGGCTGTGGAGCTGCCTGCGTCCCGGCGGATATCTCGGCATCATGACTAAAATCGCCGAAGACGATAAGGAATTCTTCGCCGACTGGCATTACCGGCTGGACCTAACCCACGTTACTTTTTATACCAAAAATACGTTTCGCTGGCTGGCCGACCATTGGGATGCTCACCTCTCATTTCCTGCCGATCGGGTAATTATCTTCCAGAAAAAGCAATAACCTCATATCATTCTATCTTTTCAAAGAATACATTCCTTGTACGTCCGTTGGATGCATTAAATCCGGTTATTTCATCCTGTTCATTACGGATAAACGAGAGGTCTGTAACAGGAAATTCGCCCGAAAAGGAATCCTTATCACCGGGAGATAGCGTGATTTCATCCAAATAATAGTGCTGCAGTACCAAGCTGCTGTCTTCAAGAGCGATCGTATAGTTCGTCTCTATTTCCTCACTAAAATAGCGGCCGGTATATTTTTCCATCTTCTCTATGCCTGGATCCCACTCAATGCGTTTTGCAATATGATTTCCATTCTGATGGAGCGTAAGAGAATCGGCCGTCCCATCATCGTTCAGATGGAACGTAATATTAGCATTCACTCCCACAAGGCTAAAGGTAGAGTCGGAGGTAGCCGTGATATCTACTTCAGGCTGACCCGTAGCCTGGGTATAAAGTCGATCGCCATCACGATAGAATGAAAGCACAAAGCCCGGCTGAATAACCAGTTCGTAACGCCCTGTCAGTGGCTCGAAGTTTTCGGGATCATAATTAAATGATTCCTCCTCCTGACCTGACTCCTCCTCTTTAGGTTCCATATGTTCTCCAAGGTACACATCCGCAATTTTTTGAGCTATATCCCCCTGGAAAGTGCTGTTATTACTTTGTGTAACTACTCCGGCATCGATCTCGGGGAAATACATCAGCATCGACCGGTGAGCCAAGTCCGATCCGCCATGGTGTATATATTCAAGCCCCCTATACTCCTGTACAAAAAGTCCCAGCCCATATTCGGTGGACTGCCCGTTATTTAGCTCGTAAGGGGTAGTCATTTGCCGGATGATATCTTCATTGCCAACCGTTGACTCCTCCAGGTTGCGAATCCATTTAGCTAAGTCCCCAAGGGTTGTATAAATACCGCCAGCGCCCATAGCCCCGCCGATATCTGTTACCTCCCTGTACTTTCCATCTTCACTCATTGTATAGCCCTGAGAGCTTTCCGGTACTACCTGATTTTGGTTTTCCCGTACCATCGTCTGATTCATTCCAAGGGGTTCAAAGACCTGCTTTTCCATATATTCAGAGAAAGATGTATCGGTAACCCGTTTAATCACTTCTGGAATCAAAGCATAGCCGGTGTTATTGTAATTCCATTCGGCCCCGGGTTTGTTTTGCAGTTCCGGCTGACGTTGAACCACCTTGATAATCATGTCGCGATCCAGATCACTGCCCAAATCCCGGCCCGTCATTGCCAGCGTATTTAAAAACTCCCTGTAGCCACTGGTGTGCGTTAGTAAATGGCGAAGGGTTACGGTGTGTTCAAACTCCGGCAGTTCAGGAATATAATCACGGACATCATCATCCAGTGAAAGCTTATCCTGCTCAGCCAGTAATAATAATCCAAAAGCCGTAAACTGCTTAGAAGTCGATCCGATATTGGTTCGTGTTTCAACATCAAAAGGAATATCATAGCTAAGATTAGCCATCCCATAAGCCTCGGAAAATATGATCTCACCTTCCTTGATCACCATAGCTTCCGCACCCGGCACATCATTCCC
>CAYXVW010000037.1:0-897 GCA_964468695.1 uncultured Balneolaceae bacterium
TACGTATAGCTTTCGACAAAAAACTATAATAAAAGATCGTATTCCTCTATATACACACTTTCTGGAATATTTAGTCGAGTATGGAGTTTTCGTTATATTTTAAGCTATATTACTTACCTTCTATATATAATATATCCTATGAAACTTCTTTGTGGGATAGCAGTATGAATGAGATGATGAATCTTAATTAATCTATTTTATCATGAAGAAACTATTACTATCTGTTTTTCTATTATCCGGACTGGTTTTTATAACTACCCCAGCTGCTCAAGCTCAATTTTCGATCAAGGGAGGAGTTAATTTAGCCAACTTTAATGATACCGACGCCTCATTTGATTCCCGTACGGGTTTAATGGCAGGCGCAACCTATAGTTTTGGAATACCGATGAGCCCTATCTCAATAGAACCTGGCGTCTTTTATGCCCAAAAGGGTGCTAAAATATCAGAGGGCTCTGTTGAAACAACTACCAAATTAGATTACGTTGAAATTCCTGTCGTAGCCAAATTCGACTTTATCCTGGATAATCCCATGTTGACGCCTCACGTCTATTTTGGTCCCTATGCCGGTTTTAACATTAATGCCGAACAAGAGATTTCCGGAGGCGATAGTGCTGGCACATTTGATATTGAGGACGAAGTTAAAGGAACGGACTTCGGTGTTGTGGTAGGTGCCGGTGCAGATATTACGAAGTTTAATGTTGGCATCCGATATTCAGCAGGCCTTACCAATACATTTGAAGATGGCGATGGGAAAAATGGAGTTCTTTCCATTGTTGCCGGTGTTAATTTCTAATGTCCCGTTTTCTTCACTTATTTTACAGCTCCACTTTAATCGGTGGAGCTTTTTTTATTCCATATTTTGGGCTAACCATCCATTTTAATAGATTATCTTTCCAG
>CAYXVW010000037.1:907-6119 GCA_964468695.1 uncultured Balneolaceae bacterium
TGTTGGCGTCCGGTATTCAGCAGGCCTTACCAATACATTCGAAGAAGGGGATGGAAAAAATGGGGTCTTTTCCATTGTTGGCGGGATTAACTTCTAATATTCCTTTTCTTCATTTACTTCTTTATAGCTCCACTTTAATCGGTGGAGCTATTTTTATTTCATATTTTGGGCTCACCATCCATTTTAATAGATTATCTTTCCAGGAAAGAAACATTCAAAAACAAACTTATGATGAAAACCCAACTTATGCACCTTGTCCCCCGCTCTCTTTTCTTAGTTTTTTTTATCGCTTTCTTCGCTATCGACCTATCCGCACAAACACAATCCGACCAGCAGGTACTTATATTTAGCAAAACGGAAGGATTCCGCCACGGCTCTATCGAAACCGGAACAAAAGCGCTTCAACAACTTGCCGCCAACGAAGGTATTAGCACCCGGCATACTGAAGATTCTCAGTACTTTCATCCGGATAGTCTCCGCTCTTATGATGCGGTTATCTTCCTAAATACTACCGGGAATGTTCTAAACGATAGCCAGGAAGAGGCTTTTGAACAGTATGTGCAGAATGGCGGAGGTTATTTAGGCATTCATTCAGCGGCAGACACCGAATATGAATGGTCGTGGTACGGTGATTTGGTGGGCGCCTATTTTGTTAGTCATCCTCACATACAGGAGGCCACTATCGACGTAGTGGACCAATCGCATCGGGCTACTTCTTTTCTTCCAAAAGAATGGAAAAGAACCGACGAGTGGTATAACTACAAAAATATCAGCAACGAAATTAATGTATTAATGGAGCTGGATGAGTCCAGTTACGAAGGGGGAGAAAATGGTGACTTTCATCCTATTGCCTGGTATCATGAGTTTGATGGAGGACGCGCTTTTTATACCGGAGGCGGCCACACCGAAGAAAGTTATTCGGAAGACCTTTTCATGGATCACCTGCGGGAAGCGCTACATTATGTGATTGGAAATAAGGAATAAAGAGTAGAAAAGTTTTTAATTTGACTCTTCAATGGGTACAATCTGGCCAGTGGGAGTAATCTTCTCGCCGGGTCCGGGTTCTTCCTGGGGAAATTTATCGATTGACACATCCGGATCCCGATCGTGCGGCACATAATGCTCATGCGAACCATGAGATACCGCTGTATAGGGCTTTTCATTAAAATAGCCAAGAGCATCAGCCAACGCCAAGCTGGCAAGGACCAATATGACTCCGACAAAAATATACTTAAGTCTATTTTTAGAGGTCATAATTTTTGAATTAGTCACTCATAATTTCAACACTTCTTAAAGATACGATTGTTCAGCTGAGAACCGAAATAGTTCCACTAAAATTTCTCCCGAAAAAAAGAAAAGTCCGCCGATTCTTTTAAAAATCGACGGACTTTCTACTTAATCAATCACTAAGACCTGTTATCAAGCAGACCTTAACGCCCAAGCTCAACAACTTGTCCCTCCTAATTCGTCATTTGCTATTATTCAAACACCAAATATTGTAAAACGCGCTCTTGCGGTCTCCAGTTAGGAGTATGTTCCGACTCAACCGTATGGTATGAGCTGTAAAACACACTTCCATCTCCCGCCTGGAACGAGACGGTTAACGGACGAACTCCGGAGCCTCCGCTCCATGCAACGTCTCCTTCTACCCATTGCGTTACATCCGAAGAAGCTCCACTATGCGCTCCATCTATAACAGCCCAACCACTTAAGAAGTCAGTAATATGGACTGTATCGTCATCATTAAGGCAACTTTCTCCGTCAAAGCAGGTTACATTTTCTAACCATGTTTCCATATTGGTTTGCAAAAGAGCACCATCGGTTTCTATGCCAGAATTGCCAACCTGAGCATTATTCCATTCTTCTGGCTCACCAGCAGACTTGTCATCATCTCCATGGTAATCGACATAAGAAGGGAAAACCTGCTCTATATAATCATATGCCCAATCCGTTGTATATAAAATACCACCAGATTCCACATAATCTTTAAGAGCAGTCCGGTCTTCTTCACTTAATGTGGTTGCATTCCCCGAAGACTTGCCATGAACATGGTTGTGGGTATACGGAGTGGACTTTTGACTAAGAGGCGATTCGTTTGCCCCGCAATTGATAAAAATAATGTCGTAATTGAACAGATCTTTTTCTCCATCACCATCTTCATCTGCAAATAAACCGGATGCATTTCCGAAGATATCGAATTGTTCAGTTCCGGGTACAAGCCGACCATAGTTAGAGCTGTTTTCATCGGCCTCAACTTCCCCGAAACCAACCTTCGCCAGAATATCCTGCATGCGGTCATACGAACCCTCGACGACCGCTATTTCTCCGTCAAAGCTTTCGCTGGCACTGGGCATATTTATTTCGCCAAGTTCTCCCCCTTCAGCATTTACATCGACCGTCTGTTCAAAAGAGAAAATGCCTTTAAAAATTTTCAACAGCACATTGTCACTTGTAACCGGAACATCAAACGTAAAGGAACCATCGGCTTCCGTACAGGTATAAACCGAATAATTTTCCGTAGGCTCCTTACAATCCTGTGCATTCACGGTTGAAGATGCAATGCCTTTCGCTTTTGCAACAATTTTATTTGAGCCTTCTCCGGGAATAAAAACCGTTGCTCCCGAAAGCGGGGTCTCCCCGTCCGGAGCTGTTATTGTTCCCTTCACTTCAGTTGTTTCCGTCTCTCCTGGTCCTGACGAGTTATCTCCGCAGGCCTGAAGAGATAACAACAATGCCGTCAACAGTATAGTTATGTAGATGTTCGTTTTCATGATATATTTTTATTGTTGTATTTAATTCTCGATGATTAAAATTATGCTTCCTTTTTATATACGAAGCGTGAAATAAAAACAGTTCAAAAAAAGTGGCTATGAGGTTATATAATTTCTCTATCACATATATGGGCTTATCATCTGTGGAGCTATGAACAGGGATAGCAAGAACTGAATAACAATTAACACGAGAGCCGAAATCAAAACATACGTCAATCGCTTATCATCCGGCGTTTCCATCATCTCTGAGATCCCAATCCAGAAAAGATAGATACTATAGAGCCCAAACAGGCCTACCCAGCTCAGCAATAAGGAAAGATTTGCGATAATTGCCGCCAAAAGCGAAGGAGTAGATGCATAAACAACCAGTTTAAAGGCATTATTCAGGTTTTTAACTGAATTGAACTTTTCAGCGAGCTCATTAACCACATAAGAAGCAATTACAATCGAAACGATAGGCATTACCAACTGATAAATTGCCCAACGCACGGACCATGTCCCTATCAATCCTGTGATTACAGATAAGGCCACTAATGGCAGGGCATAAAACAGAATGAGGTCCCACTCAGAACGTTGCTCGCCCTTTATTTGCTCCCACTCCTTTTTAGGCTCTAAAATAATTCCTTTTGACCGATCAATTATGTATTGAAAGTCCATGATGTAACCTTCTTTAGTTACTTATTGATTTTGATACCTCTTTAAATGCTTACTCTCACTCCAACACCGAGGATTAATTGAGAAACATCATCGCGACCGATAATATATTTTGCTTCTCCATACGTTCGCCCAAAACCCATATCGAGTTCTGCACCGGCACCTACATTGATACCTAAATTTGTATCTGAGTCTGTAAAAGAAGCAGCTCCGTCCGGATCATATTTAAAGCGGTTATGCATAATATTTAATCCAGTCAATCCATACAGGCTAAAAATCTCTTCGTCCACTGCCATCAGATGACCATTGATATTCCCTTCAATCTGATCAACCCTGCTTTGGGCATTCTTTTCGGGAACAGAATAGCCTACATCTGCTCCGACTCTAACCGGTAAATCTGGCAAGCTATAATACATACTTACATTAAAATTCACATTTTCGGACTTGCTTCCATAACCCACTCCACCACCAGCTGTTATTTTCTGGGCTTCCGCAATAGCAGTCCATATAAATGCACTGCAAAGAAGTAGAGTTAATAAACAACTTAGCTTTTTCATAATCCTGTCTTTTTTTGTTGGTATTGTTCAGCGTCTCACTATTTTAATACGAAAGGCAATACTAATTTGGGTCAAAAAAAATATTTTTCCCTGTTCATACTATCTATTTATTATTCTGTGATGATTATTTTATCATAGCTTATATTTCCGTTTTTTATATGATGTAATAACTATGAGCATAATTTATAATTAACTCTCTATCTTATGACAACCGAAGAGATTAATAAAGGAAGCCGATTAATAGAAAACCTGATGGGTAGTACTATTAAGATTAAACAAGAGAATGTTAAGGATATTCCTCTGGCCTTTCTGGCTGTGGAGGATATGAAATTCCACCAGTCCTGGAAATGGTTGATGCCAGTTGTCATTAAAATTGAAGATGAGCTCGGCTATCCGGTACTTATTGAGAATAAGCGGTGTGAGATAAAAGCAGAGGGAGAAATATTTGAGCATGAAGATGAGACCAAAATTCTCGCTGTCTGGCATGCAATCGTTCAATTTCTCGAATGGCGGGAAGAATAAAACTAGGTCTCTTACATATATTTTTCCGCTACACCAGTTCTAATGATTCCTGCAGTCACTTATAATTTCTTTCATGAAGTTTTTTACTTCACAACTTAGCTTTTTTCTTTCGAACCGTAGCACTACGGTTAACATAAAAAGACTGCTTCGTTTTTTAACAGGTCTTGCACTCCTCATCCTTGCCTACAGCATCATATTTCACTTTATAATGCTGTATGAGGGACAAGAACACAGTTGGGTAACTGGTTTTTACTGGACAATGACGGTAATGTCCACCCTTGGCTTTGGGGATATTACCTTTACAAGTGATCTGGGGCGTGCTTTTTCGGTTATAGTTCTTATGTCCGGCATGCTTTCCCTGCTTATATTACTCCCATTTACCTTTATTGAGTTCTTTTATGCGCCCTGGCTGGAGGCGCAGTCCAAGGCACGGGCTCCTCGCGAGCTTCCGGAAGATACCAGGGATCATATTATCATTACCCATTTCGATCCTATTTCTGAGTCACTTATAGAAAAGCTTGACTATTACAATTATCAGTATGTTTTGCTGATTGATGAGCTTCCAAAAGCATTAGAGTACTATGATCAGGGATATCAGGTTGTTTTTGGAGAACTGGATGACCCCGAAACGTACCGAAAATTAAGGGTTGAGAAAGCTGCGATGGTCGTAACCTTAGGCAATGATATGGCAAACTCCAATATCAGCAA
>CAYXVW010000037.1:6219-14524 GCA_964468695.1 uncultured Balneolaceae bacterium
AAGCTGCGATGGTCGTAACCTTAGGCAATGATATGGCAAACTCCAATATCAGCAATACCGTCCGCGAACTCGATGAGGATGTTACTATTGTAGCTACAGCAAATTCAGCTAATTCTCTGGATCTGCTTAAGCTCGCCGGAGCCAACCACGTAATACAGTTGGGGCGCATGTTGGGCCGCTCACTATCTCGAAGAACTATTGGACAGGATCGCCGGGTGCATGTAATTGGCCGTTTTGAGGATTTAATAATTGCCGAAGCCACCGCTTATCAAACACCCATGGTAGGCAAGAGCCTTAAAGAAAGTGGAATACGTGAACAGTTGGGGATTAATATTGTAGGAATATGGGAGCGAGGTGAGTTTAAACCGGCTCGTACAGATACGGTTATCAAAAAAGAAAGCGTCTTGGTCATTGCTGGAACGCTGGAACAGTTGCGTACTTATGATGAATATATGGCCATATACCAAGCCTCCGATAAACCCGTTATCATTGTTGGGGCAGGCCGGGTAGGCCGGGGCACCGCAGAAGCCTTTGAAGAGCGAGGAATGGATTATCGAATCATCGAAAAAAATCCCGATCGTATAAAAGATGATGATAAATATATTTTAGGGAGTGCCGAAGATTTAGATACCCTCAAAAAGGCCGGCATTCAGGAGGCCCCCTGTATCATTATTACCACCCACGATGACGATGTAAATATCTACCTTACCATCTATGCCCGTCAGTTACGCCCCAATATTCAGATCATCAGTCGTTCTACCCTGCAACGAAATGTATCTACCTTGCATCGCGCAGGGGCAGACTTTGTGATGTCTTATGCTACGATGGGGGGCAATGCTATTTTTAATATTCTGGAGCGCAATGATGTAGTTATGATCGCAGAAGGTCTTAACGTCTTTTCCATTGAAACCCCAATTTCCCTTCAAGATAAGTCCCTGAGCTCCAGTAATATTCGCGAAGAAACCGGATGTAATGTTTTAGCTATTAAGAAAAATGGGGAACAGATGACGAATCCTCCCCCGGATTCTGTACTTACCGCAGATAGCGAGCTGGTCTTAATTGCAAACAGGGAGGCCGAAGAGGCTTTTATGAATAAGTTCATGGATTAACGGATCCCCTCTCCTATAATTTGTTTCGACCTATCTACTTTGAACAGACCAAAGTTTCCTACCTCTTCTCATCCTGTTACATTTTAACTGTAATATTCGATATTACCTGATCGGACTTTTAGGCAACCGTAGTAACCATACACAACATAATATTAATTATAAAATTACTATTAATATATATTATTATTTAATAAAAAGATATTCCTTAATTTATCTATTTGCCATACTTTCTATTTAGTATTTGGCTTAGTTATCCCCTCCTCTTATAAAATAACAATCAGTACTTATGGTTAAATTTTCTCCTCTAAAACTCTTATTTTACGAATTCCTCTAATGTACAGCTTGATTAACCATACAATTGCTGTATATGCCACCTTAAAAATATTTTAGCTTATTAATTGAACTTATAAGCGCAATAAAATCAACTACTTAACTTATGAAGTCTCTTTATCCTACCTATGATGTTATTGTAGTCGGTGCTGGCCATGCTGGCAGTGAAGCTGCTGGTGCGGCAGCAGAGATAGGTGCAAAGACCTTACTCATTACTATGAACCTGGATGCTATCGCTAAGATGTCTTGCAACCCGGCTATTGGAGGTATTGCGAAAGGGCAGTTAGTTCGCGAAATAGATGCACTTGGTGGGCTTACGGGTATTGTTGCTGATAAGTCGGCTGTTCAGTTTCGGATGCTAAATACCAGCAAGGGACCTGCGATGTGGAGCCCTCGATGCCAAAGTGACCGGGCCCTTTATAGCAAGACTATGCGCGAAGAACTGGAGAAAAAGGATAACCTCTATTTCCGTCAGGATAATGTTGTTGATGTCCTTACCACAGAAGATGGCAAACGGGTGACCGGCGTAAAAACATCAACCGGCCAATCCTTTGAGGCCCAAACAGTTATACTAACAACTGGTACTTTTGGTAATGGTCTTATTCACATTGGGGAAACTAATTTTGGCGGGGGGCGATCCGGTGAGCGGGCCTCTGTAGGAATTTCCGGAGCTCTTGAGGATCTCGGTTTTGAAGTGGGAAGGCTCAAGACCGGAACACCACCCCGTATAGATGGTCGTTCTATAAATTATGATAAGCTTGAGATACAATATGGCGACGAAGATCCCGCCCCCTTCTCTTTTTTAACGGACTCCCTCCCTTCTCAAGAAGAGCAGCTTACTTGCTGGATGGGCGACACCAATGAAGAAGTTCATGATGTATTGCGCTCTGGCTTCGATCGAAGCCCAATGTTCAATGGGACCATTGAATCCACAGGTCCACGCTACTGCCCAAGCATAGAAGACAAAATTAATCGATTCTCCGAAAAAGATGGACATCAGCTTTTCCTGGAACCCGAAGGATGGAATACCTATGAGATGTACCTGAATGGATTTTCCACCTCCTTACCTGAAGATGTACAATACAAAGCACTTCGAACAATACCGGGCTTCGAAGAGGCAGTGATGCTCCGTCCCGGCTATGCTATAGAATATGACTATTTCCCGCCTTACCAGATAAGGAGAAGCATGGAAACCAAAATTACTGAGGGGCTTTTCTTTGCGGGACAAATTAACGGAACTACTGGATATGAGGAAGCCGCATGCCAAGGACTGATGGCTGGTATTAACGCTGCACGAAAAGTTCAGGGAGATGAAGAATTTATTCTCAAACGATCCGAAGCATATATAGGCGTTCTTATCGATGATCTTATTACAAAAGGCACCGAAGAGCCATACCGGATGTTTACCTCCCGTGCAGAACACAGAATTCTACTCCGGCAGGATAATGCGGATCTCCGACTTACAGAATTGGGCCATAAAATTGGACTTGCTTCCGAAGAGCGCTTTGAGCGATACAAAACTAAAAAAGAAGCTATTGACAAGGTCCATGACCTCATTGCCGACTATACAGTTTATCCAGAGAAAATGGATCCCATGCTTGAAGAACAAGGCACCAGCACTTTATCTCAGCCCGTAAAAGCAAAGACACTTATCCCTCGCCCCCAACTCTCCATTTATAATCTTTTGGAAGCAGACGATGAGCTCAATCAAAAGGTAGAGTCTATTACAACCGATGAAGACGTCCTCGATCAGGTAGAAATTCAGATCAAATACGCCGGATATATAGAAAAAGAGTTTGAAATGGTAGAAGAAATGCGCAAGCAGGAAGATACGCATATCCCAGACTCTTTAAACTATGATAAAATCAACAGCCTTTCGGCCGAAGGAAAGGAAAAAATGGAGCGTATCAAGCCCGAAACGCTGGGGCAAGCTAGTCGAATAAGCGGCGTTACACCAAGCGACATATCCGTATTAATGGTTTACCTGAACAATTAATAACGTTTCACGTGGAACACTCTATAAAAAAACTGAATGTTTCACGTGAAACATTCAGTAACACCGATCAGCTATTAGAAAAGCATAAGCCAAAAGTAGAAACCTATATAGATCGTCTTTTTTGGTGGAACAAGCGTATAAATCTGGTAAGTCGCGATGTTTCACGTGAAACAATACTTGAGCATATTCGTCATTCGCTGTTAGTATCTCAGCTTAACCCGTTTATTGAAAGCAAAATTATTCTCGATGCGGGTACCGGAGGTGGACTTCCTGGCATTCCCTTAGCAATTACTCATCCCGACAAACAGTTCATTCTTAACGATATTGTATCTAAAAAATGCATGGTTCTTAAGCAGATAGCTCGGAAACTAGCAATTAATAATACTGAGACTATTGATGTAACGATCAAAAACGTGCAGGTGCAAGATCCATTTCTTCTGATATCGAAGCATGCATTTAAAATAAATGATCTATACAAGATGACCAGCCACCTCCCTTGGTCTACCATGATCCTTTACAAAGGAGAAAACTTTGAGTCAGAATTAGAGGGTATAGAAGAACCTCTTGACATTAAATCTTTAGCGCTATCATCGGCCGGAGATTTCTATGGCGGAAAGGCCTTGATTATAATCAGCCGGTAACTAAACCTTATTAAGCCTCCCTTCCTGACTGTAACTATTCCTTATTTCGTTTATATTGAGCAGTCAATATTACTGCAAATATAAGCTATTTATGAACAGTACAGAGCGCCGGATGAAGCTCATTCTCATGCTTCAACAGTCTAATAATAGAATTACGGTAAATGATATAGCTGAAAAATTTGACGTGAGTCGCCGTACCGTTTTTAGAGATTTTAACGCTCTTTCAGAAATGAATGTCCCCGTAACCTGGGATGAATACAATGGATATGGGATAATGAGAGGATACAAAATTCCTCCCCTGATGTTCACCTCTAAAGAGCTGGCCACAATAATGGTCGGACTCAATTTTGTCAAATCACAGGTGGACAAAACCTTGATTGAAGATGCAAAAGGAGTAGAGTTAAAAATAAAAGAGGTACTCCCTGAAGAGCTACTTAATTTTATGGAATCACTGGGTGAACGAACTGTAGTAGACCCCTATTTAAATTTTGGTCCCGAAAAAATGGAAGGCGGCGACTGGTATGTTATCAGTAATGCCATTTCAGAAAATCAATCCATTAAATTTAACTACCGCTCAAAGTCCGACGAAAAAAATACCAGTAGAAAAATTGATCCTTATCTCATCGTTTTTTTTCGTGACCACTGGAATGTAATCGGCCACTCTCACAAAAGAGACGCTGTTCGGAATTTTGTGCTTGATCGGATGTCAAATATACAAATTTTGGATGAAAACTTCGTTCCTCACGGTAAGATCGACGTGGAAGGCCTTATTTTTCGATCTGAGAGCACTTCGCACCAAATAGAGGTAGATGTACACAAAACCGACGAAAAGCGATTTAAGGCAAATCTGCCGGCTAAAATAATTAAGGAAAACAAAGAAAAACCTAATTTTATTCGGATAGGGTTTTTCTTTGATAATATCGATTTTATTAATAAATGGCTGTTGCAGTTTTCAGAAAATATTAAAATAGTTAAACCAGATATTCTAATAGAAAAAAGAAAAAAACTATTAGAAAAAATGATAGAAAATATAAATTAAATTATATATGATACAGAAAAGATCTGTTGCTATAATAGGGACCGGCAACGTTGGAGTAGCTGCGGCCTATGCCCTCTTCAACCAACGCATTGCCAGCGAAATCATCTTAATTGATTTAAATCAGGAGCGAGCTGAAGGAGAAGCCATGGACCTGATGCATGGCCAACTCCTTGTTGGAAATGTGAAGGTTCGTGCAGGAAGCTACGAAGACTTAAAGGATACCCAAGTAGTGGTTGTCACTGCGGGAGTGGGACAGCAATCTCCTGATGAATCGCGCCTTGAATTATTGAACAGGAATGCCGCTGTTTATAATGATATTATTTCAAAGCTGGATGAACATGCTCCAAATGCCATACTCATTATCGCCACCAATCCGGTAGATATTCTCACCTATGTCTCTCAAAAGTTAAGTGCTCGTGAACCACAGCGTATCATCGGAACTGGCACGCTTCTCGATACGGCCCGATTTCGTGCCCTACTTGGACGTTATTATGATGTAGATCCACGTTCGGTACATGCCTATATATTAGGAGAACATGGTGACTCAGAAGTGCCCATCTGGAGCCAGGCTAATATCGGGGGCAAGCCTATCCAGCATAATACCGTCCTGGGAAAGCCCTATAACAAAGAGGCGCTGGATAAGCTTTTTGAAGAATCCAAAAATGCCGCTTATGAGATAATAAAACGTAAAGGGTTTACCAACTCAGCTATTGGAGTGGTTATCGCGCGAATTGTAGAAGGAATCCTGGAGGATGAGAAAAGTGTAATTCCCGTAAGTGCTTACTGGGACGGCGGTTATGGAATTAATGATGTCTGCATGAGCCTTCAGAGCGTAGTTGGTATTGAAGGGGTTAAACATCGAGTACTTCCCGACCTTGACCAAGAAGAAATCAATGGATTGCGTCAATCGGCAGAGATATTGCAAAGCAGTTTGCAGAAAATAGATATTTAAAAACAAGCCTAACTATATCTGCAGGATAACATAATCAATAATGATACTACGTAAACTTACTCCCGCCATATCAAAATTTTGCTGCATAGGTACGTGCATTCTCATTTTATCAGCCTGCAATCCCACTGATAGCTCATCTCAGAATAATGCAGATAATGAACCCCCTTCGACTGATCAAAATTTGTTTGGGAATTATCCTGGGCAGATGAATTTGAGTATGAGGGCCTTCCGGATTCCTCAAAATGGAGCTACGAAAACGGATATATCCGAAACAATGAGCTACAGTTTTACACCAAAAGGAGAAGTAAAAATGCACGTGTAGAAAATGGTACCCTGATTATTGAATCCAGGAAAGATAATTATAGCGGACATTCCTATACCTCTGCCAGTCTGCATACACGTAATAAGGCTGAGTGGCAATATGCTAAAATAGAGGTCCGGGCAAAATTGCCGACCGGTCGCGGTATGTGGCCCGCCATATGGATGCTTGGAACAAATATAGACGAGGTGGGATGGCCCGCTTGTGGAGAGATCGATATCATGGAAAATGTGGGATTTGATCCCGATGTGGTACATGCCAATATCCATACCGAGGCATACAATCACACGAAAGGGACAAATAAGGGAAACCACATGACCGTAGACGCCCCGTATGAAAAGTTTCATACCTATACTGTGGAATGGCTACCACAGAAGATTTCATTCTTTATTGACAATGAACACTACTTTACGTTCCAAAAAGAGTCAAATGATCCGTCTGTATGGCCATTTGATCAACCCTTTTATCTTATTATAAATGTTGCAATTGGTGGCGCCTGGGGTGGAACAGAAGGCGTTGACGACAGTATATTTCCACAAAAATATTATGTGGATTATGTACGTGTTTATAATCCGAGATGGGAACAAGAAGAATAGCTTCCCCACTTTTCAGCAACCATTTAATAAATAAAAAAGGCTCCCTGAATCAGGGAGCCTTTTTGTATTCTTAGAAGAATATTAAAATTGGATTACGATACTTTTACACCGTGGAATCCTCTTCTTCATTCACTACACGCGTAACGGCACCAATTTTACCTTCAGAACCGAGTCGCATAATCCGGACGCCCTGGGTATTTCGTCCCATGGTCCGAATATCTCCACAATTCATTCGGATTACTTTACCGCCTTCTGTTATGACCATCAGGTCATCTTTGTCAGAAACTTCTTTAAGAGCGATCAGTTCACCGGTTTTCTTGGTGACCTTAAGGGTAATCACTCCTTTTCCGCCCCTGCTTTGCTCGCGATAATCCTCAACAAGTGATCGTTTGCCATATCCGTTTTCTGAAATGGCAAGAACTGTAGCCTCATGGGTGTTTTTAACCACAACCATGTCCACAAGTTCATCGTCTTTATCAAGATCCATTCCCTTCACACCAGAGGTATTTCGCCCCATATCCCGGACCTCATCCTCGTGGAAACGGATGGCCCGTCCTTTTCTGTTAGCGAGGATAATATTGCTCTCGCCATTGGTAAGAGCGGCTTCAAGCAGGGCATCACCCTCATTAATATTGATAGCAATAATGCCATCTCGTCGCGGCCGGCTATATGCTTCAAGGGTAGTTTTCTTAACCTTTCCTTCGCGAGTAGACATCATAATGTAATTGTTATTGATGTACTCTTCGTCATCCAGCGTCTTAACAGGAACAAATGTCTTTATTGTATCATCCTTGTCAATCTCGATCAGATTTACAATTGCACGTCCGCGTGCTGTTCTAGAGGCTTCAGGAATTTCATAAACTTTTAACCAGTAACACTGTCCCTTCTCGGTAAAGAAGAGAATATAATTATGGTTAGTAGCCACAAACAGATGCTCGACGTATTCGTCATCTTTGGTGTTTGTGCCCTTCATTCCCTTACCACCACGTTTCTGTCGGCGATAACCGCTTACCGGCATTCGCTTAATAAATCCCTTATTAGATATGGTAATGACCACATCTTCATCAGCGATCATATCTTCTACGCTGAAATCTTCCGCCGAGTGGACGATTTGGGTACGGCGTCCGTCACCGTATCGCTTTTGAATTTCAAGCAGTTCATCCTTAATAATCGATTTCTGGCGATCACGATTAGACAGGATATCCCGGTAATCAGCAATTTTTTCAGCAATCTCACCGTACTCGAGCTCTACTTTATCTCTTTCAAGCCCCGTAAGTTTTTGCAAGCGCATATCCAGGATAGCTTTAGCCTGAATATCGGTCA
>CAYXVW010000038.1:0-6811 GCA_964468695.1 uncultured Balneolaceae bacterium
TGGCCTCAGAAGGACTTCGTCCCAAGCTGCCCTGGGCGACCAAGCTGGAATTGTATATTAATCGACCAGAGCCGGTGTTTGAGATTCTGGAGCTCCTAAAAGAAGATCCGGTTCATTTTGTTAAAAAATCAGTCGCCAACCATATTGCCGATTATCTGAAAGTAAATCCCGCTGCAGCGGAGAACCTGATCTCCGATTGGAGAGAATCGGAGAATGAACACACCCAATGGATTCTTAAATACACAACCAGGAAACAAAAAAGATAGTAACAAGAACGAAAGTGGCACGAAAATAAACTAATGAAAGTAATAAACTGAAAATTCTTTTTGAATTTTTGGGTCGTTTTGGGTTAAACCCAAAATGAACATTCAGTTGCCAAGAGATGGTAGTTCGAATTGACTTATCTCTTGTTTGATATCCCATTCTCGAAATTATTTGAAGGCAATTATCTATTTCTATCTTGGCATCTGCCTGATACTTTTATAAAAAAATATTTGCGTAACTGAACAGTTACATATAAATTAGTAACCAATAGGTTACATAAATGATAAACTTTGGTGCCCATATGCAACGAGATGTTTTCCAAGCCATCGCCGATCCAACGCGGCGGCAGATTATTGATCTTCTGGCGGATCAGTCGCTACCGGTTAAAGAGGTCGCCAGTAATTTTGAAATGTCGCGGCCGGCCGTTTCCAAGCATTTGAAGATTCTGGATGAGTGTGGATTGGTCGTGATTCGAAAAAAGGGGCGTAAACGATTATATCGGTCCGATCCCCGAAAGCTGCAAGAGGTAGCCGAGTGGGCGGCGCGCTACCGTAAATTCTGGTCTCAGAAACTGGATGCATTGGAGGCCTTATTGCAAGAAGAAAATGAAAAATAAATCCAAATTGATTATGTCTACCCAAGATCAACTTAACGCAAAATCGGGAATGCTCATCCGGCGGCCCGCGGGCGAAGTGTTTGAAGCCTTCGTTAATCCCGATGTGACAACCCAATTTTGGTTTACAAAAGGAAGTGGTCGGCTGGAAGAAGGTAAAACTGTGACATGGACATGGGGACAGTTTGGCGTTAGCGCAGATATAACGGTAACCAACATAGAGCTAAATGAGTTGATCCAATTTCAATGGCCCTCCGGCGAGGAAGAATCTGCATTTAGAACGGTGGAACTCTCATTTGAATCCAAACGAGAGGGAACCACCTTTGTACAGGTTGTTGAAAGTGGATTTGACAAAAATGATGATCAGCTGATCAATCAAATTGCCGGTCAAACCGAAGGCTGGACTTTAGTACTCTCAGCTCTGAAAGCATGGCTGGAGCATGGGATTAATTTGAACCTGATAAGCGATCATAAACCAAATATGTAGAGTAACGAGATGGAAAATAGCCCAAGTGTAAAAGTGACTCGGAAGTTTAATGTCCAGCCTGAAAATATATTTGATACCGGACCGAATCCCGAAATACCCATACTTATGCATGTTAGGGATTCGAAACAGGCCGAATATTAGATAGATCGCACCAGAAACAGAGGGACCTATACGGGGGATTATCAGTTTTTTTCAACAAAAGCTTAATACAAAATAACCAACATGAAAATTCAACTCACCAGCGTACACGTAGACGATCCAATTAAAGCGTTTAAATTCTACACGGAAATACTGGGCTTTGAGGAGCAGATGTATATGCCTGATGCATATGTAGCCATTGTGGTTTCGCCCGAGGACCCGGAGGGAACGGCACTACTTTTAGAGCCCAGCGATAATCCCATTGCAAAAGACTATAAAGAAGGATTATACGAGCAAGGTATCCCGGCTATAGTTTTTGGTGTGGAAGACCTCCAAAAAGAGTTCGAACGTCTGCAAAAGGCCGAGGTGGAGTTCAAGCAAGAACCCACTAAAACCGATTGGGGTTACGAAGCTATTCTTGATGATACTTGTGGCAATTACATTCAGCTGGCACAGGCTTAAAAACATACAAACTATGGCAGATATTGAAATTACTAACTATTTGAATGTATCTCCACGAGTGGTATATCAGGCTCTTACAAGTAAGAAAGGGCTTTCTGAAACGTGGACACAGCAATGTAATGTTGCAAATGAAAAAGGATCCATCAGTGTGTTTGAATTTGGCGATGAAAGTCCAACTAAATTCCGGATTGAGGAACTTATATCCAATAAAGAAATACGCTGGTTTTGTATCGAATCTGATCCCGAATGGGTTGGAACGACCGTAATTTTTGAGCTGGAAGAGAAAAACGGCAATACGTCTGTAACTCTTAAACAAAAGAATTGGAAAGAGATAACAGAATTCTATCGTTGGTGCAACTACAACTGGGGATTTTTTCTGTACAGCTTGAAACGATATTGCGAAGAAGGAAAAGGCATTCCCTTTCAGAAACGCAACTTTTAATACAGGAGAAAAATCATGGATAATTACGGCATTTTTCCGGAATCCGGAACGGTTCAATTCGAGCGGCTGCTTCCTGGCCCCATCGAACGGGTCTGGGATTATCTTACAAAATCAGAACTGAAAGCTAAGTGGCTCTCTGCAGGAGATATAGAACCACGCGTGGGTGGGAAAGTGAAATTTAGATTTGAGCACAGTAATCTTTCTGAAAACGACGACCCCATTCCGGAAAAATATAAGCTTATGGAAGGTGGTACCTTTTTCGAGGGACGGATTACAAAATGGAATCCGCCCCGTTTGCTCAGTTACACCTGGGGAGAAGGTACGGGCGAAGAATCTGAAGTCACTTTTGAACTGACGCCTGAAGGGGAGAAGGTTCGGCTTGTATTAACGCATCGACGGCTTGGTGATGATTCGGATATACTTATTAGCGTGGCCAGTGGCTGGCATACACATCTGGATATTTTGGTTGATCGTATTAATGGCCGAACTCCTCAGGGATTCTGGTCAGTGCACACCAGAATGGAGCGGGAGTATAAAGGTAGAATAAATGAATTTGGAAGTTAAGGTTTTCAACCATGGCTCATTATGCAAGTTTATCTGAAACTAACTTGTATTTGGGGTCTTTCCAATAGTTTACATCAATAATAGCAGAAGCATTATCGAGCATATTTCTGCAATCGGAGCTGAGGTGCTTAAGATGAACCTTTTTGCCCACCTTGGCATAGCGTTCAGTAACTTTATTTAATGCTTCAATTGCTGAATGATCAACTACACGCGACTCCTCAAAATCAATAATCACTTCATCAGGGTCTTCATCTATTTTAAACTTTTCCTGAAATAAACCCACAGATCCGAAAAATAACGGACCGTAAATTTCGTAGTGCTTGATACCGTCTTCGTCTATTCTTTTTCGGGCTCGAATACGCAGGGCATTTTCCCAGGCAAATTTCAAGGCCGAAATAACTACTCCGATTAGCACTGCTATAGCAAGATTATGAAAGATTACCGTAACCAATGCCACCGTTATCATTACGATGAAGTCGGTATGGGGAACATTTTTAAACATCCGTAGGCTAGCCCACTCAAATGTCCCGATAGCTACCATAAACATGAGTCCTACTAGTGCAGCCATAGGCACCTGTTCAATAAGTGAAGACCCCATCAGTATAAAAAGTAGTAACGTAACGGCAGCCACGATGCCTGATATACGATTTCGGCCGCCCGAGCTGACATTTATAATACTTTGACCAATCATTGCACAACCACCCATTCCACCAAAAAATCCGCAGACGGTGTTGGCAATGCCCTGGGCTACGCTTTCTTTATTTCCACGTCCCCTTGTTTCAGTCATTTCATCCACTACGGCCAGCGTAAGCAAGCTTTCGATTAAACCCACCAGCGCCATAATGAGCGAGTAGGGAAATACAATCATAAGAGTTTTTAGGTTGAACGGAATATCCGGGATATGGAAAGAGGGAAGTCCGCCTGAAATAGATGCAATATCGCCTACGGTTTTAGTGGAAATACCAAAAGAAATAATAATACCAGATACAACTAAAATTGCAGTAAGTGATGCCGGCACAGCTTTGGTTAATTTGGGCATATAGTGAATGATAGCCATTGTAAGCAGTACAAATCCCAGCATAATCCATAATGGAAAGCCGGTTAACCAATACATGGCACCATCGGTGGCTTCATATTGAAACTGCTTGAACTGTGCCATAAAGATTACCACTGCCAGTCCATTAACAAAGCCATACATGACAGCATGCGGGACAAGGCGGATAAATTTACCCAGCCGTAATGCTCCGATTACCATTTGGATGATACCCATCAATACTACAGCGGCAAACAGGTACTCAATACCGTGGCGGGCCACTAAACTAATGATCACAACGGCAATAGCCCCGGTTGCGCCTGAAATCATACCGGGACGTCCGCCCAGAACAGCAGTAATCAGTCCGATAATAAAGGCAGAGTACAGGCCTACCAAGGGACTTACTTCTGCAATAAGCGAAAAAGCGACGGCCTCGGGTACCAGGGCCAGGGAAACTGTTAAGCCGGATAGTACTTCGTTCTTAAGATTAAATTCAGTCTTTTTAAGTTGGTCGAGAAAAACCATTTGTAGTATTAAAAGTTAAAGCTATAAATGAATACCTTGATTCCGGCCTCCATTTTTGTAAATAAAAACAGGAAATACAGTTCGTAAAATGTTTTGTTATCCCGTTAAGTCTTTGGGTGAAGGGAGTTTCTAAGCGGGCAAAGGTAGGTATTATTTCAGGCAATGACTATTGAAAACCCACTATAAAAGTTGGCTGCAAACCTTAATGAAAGTTTTTTTATAATTCTCAATAACATATAGCAAATATGTTTCTAGCAATAGAATATAGCTGTAAACAGAAGCTATCAATGTCAGTGAGACTATAAAGCGTGTTTAGAAAAAATACCGTCAGTGTCGGGAAGAGGTTAATGAGTAAATTTTACAGTGTAGACTGTAAAAGGGATATCCAGTTCTACTTCGCCTGAGTAAAATTTAATTTCCATTAAAAAAGTTTCCATGGCCTTACGTAAGAAAAATATGTGCAAGATGTAAAATAGGAACCCATCGAAATTATGCAGAACTAAACTAAGGATTAGTGTTAATAGGTATATTTATAGGGCACTAAGATCCTGTTATTAAAATAATAATCAACGTTCTGCAGCAGCATGATAAATAAATCAAACGTAAAGGGTACAGAATGTCTTTCGTCATACAGATTTTTAAAATAAGTTCCGCAAGTATCGGATTTTTTCTATTGTTCGTTCCTATTATGTTTGTATCAAAAACAGAGCGAGAACACGATGACAGACTACCAGCGAGTGGCTAAAGCTATCACTTACATTAAAGAACATTCTGCCGAGCAGCCGAATCTGGATGATATTGCGGAGGCAGTGCACCTCAGTCCCTATCACTTTCACCGGATGTTTAAGGAATGGGCGGGGGTAACTCCTAAAGAATTCCTGCAATATATTAGTTTGAATTATGCCAAGGAGCTGTTAAACAAGAATCAGACTATCGAAGAAGCAACCTTTCACACCGGACTTTCCAGTACCAGTCGACTGCATGACCTGTTTGTCAATATTGAAGGGATGACACCCGGTGAATATAAAAAGAGAGGTGATAACTTGAATATTCGGTATTACTTCAGTGAAAGTACCTTTGGTAAAATGCTGATTGCCTCTACCGGCAAAGGCATTTGTAATTTGAGCTTTGTAGAAGAAGAAGAAGGGGGAGAGAAAATTCTCAAAAGAAACTGGGCGAATGCCAATGTTACCCAAGGCAAAGATGAGCATATCCAAGATTTGGAAGAGATATTAGCAAATGACTGGCAGGATCTGGATGAAGTTAAATTGCATATTCGAGGAACTGAATTCCAGCTGAAAGTATGGGAGGCTCTTTTGAAAATTCCTGTTGGTCAGCTGGTTACATACTCCGATGTAGCACAAGCGATCGAGAATCCCAAAGCATCCCGTGCTGTTGGTACCGCATTGGCTAATAATCCTATTGCGTATCTGATTCCCTGCCACCGGGTGATTCGAAAGGTGGGAGGGATCGGGGAATACAGATGGGGCGATATCCGAAAGCAAGCTATCATAGGATGGGAAGCGGCACAACAATCGGAAAAGAAAAATATTTAAGCAGACCGAGCTGGGTACCACTGAAAGCCAGACAAGAGAAATCCGGAAGCTTATCAAAAGTAGGATTATATCATTAGCCGGAAATCGAAAATATAAAATCTTTGGGCAGCTGAACTGTGGACCTGGCAAGCGTGTGAAGCCTGAAACCCGGATCTTTTTTAAAGGTTATGCCGAGCGAAAAACCATGGCTACCGATTTTTAAAGATGAATATCGACTAGACTATCAGCAATAACTTAGCTCACTTGTGATTTACTTGGTAGATTTCTGGAGTTTTAACGTAGATAGAAGAGGTTATTTAACTCAATGTCCGCCAGAGGTAGATATTTAGGTAAGACTCCCATCCGGAGAATGATTCAAAAAAGGTCTCAATCTCTTTGCGGGTGGGTTTTCGTTGAAGATCAAGGAGGGAGGAAACGGCGCTTTGCAATCCCGTATCCCCATACGTAATACAGTTCATCTGCTTTAATGATTTCATTAATACATAATTGGCGGTCCATTCTCCCACGCCTCTGATCTTCATCAGGTGTCTTAGCCGCTGTTGTCTGTTTGGAAGGTTCATTAAGAATGATTTTGATAACTTTCTTTCTGCAAACTGTTGGGCTATTCCGATGATATATTCCGCCTTCCTGCGTGAAAACTGCATCTCCCGGAGTTCCTCTACCGTTATCCGGGCCAGAACCTCCGGCTTTGGGAAAAAGTAGTGCCACTGTCTATGGGTGATGGATC
>CAYXVW010000038.1:6821-14302 GCA_964468695.1 uncultured Balneolaceae bacterium
TACGGTCAAACTTGCCAAAACCTCCGGATCTGGGAAAAAATAATGCCAGTCCGAATTATAGGTGATGGACGTTCCGTATGTCTCTACAAGCCGCCGTTTCAACCGGTAGGCAAATGTCAGGTTAATCTGTTGGCCGATTACACACCAGCATAGGGCCTCAAAGAGGTCCGGTATCCCCATCAATCGGAGTCCGTAGTACTGGTTCTGCATAAAGGAGAGCGATTCCCGTTCGTCAAGGAGGTGACAAAAAGGATGCAGATTGCGTTTTAGGTCGAACCACTGGATAACATAGTTTGATGCTTTTTCTAAAATTTGATCAGATACTTCAACTGCAGGTAACAATTCTACTCTTAAACCTTCCGGCTCATCTGAAATATTCAAGAGGACTTTCCGGCCTTCGATGCATAACGGCTTAATTACATGGTCGTTTCCGATGGAATAGAGGCAGTCGTCATAGCCACGATCCAGGAAGTGGAGACATTCGGAAAAAGAAAAGATGTCGGGCTTTGGAATGTATATTTCGTTTCTTGCTGAACTCATAACCACATATAATAGGCATATGAAATTAAATCAACACCCGGATGTTGCTATTTTTGGCTTGAGCCCAATATCGGAAATTCATAAATACTACTTCAATTTAAATGTCCCCGGATTTACTTTATGAATTGATTGGTTATACCGCAGATCGGAGAAAAGTACCAATAATAGAAATGGTGTATATAACTTTTATATATGAAATATACCTGCCAAGTAGGTACTTAATGCGATAGAAGTGTATTAAATAATGAACCGGGAGCTTATTTAGACAAACAAAACAGATAGATGAACTTGGGAATTTCCAAACTAATTGTCCTGATCTTAATAGGCGGATTATTTTTCCAGGCCTGCTCAATATTTGGTACTAATTCCTCGGGAGATGTCCTTTATGACCAAACGGGTACATTGTCGTGGAGTGGTTCCCCCGCTGCTGATGGTGGAGGCATTTTATTTGAGGCGGAAGATGAAATATATGGCGCTCCCGGGACCAGGGAAGACTACGACGATTACTTTCCTGAAAATGAAAATCAGGTTCAGGTTATTGCGGATATTGCGCTTACCGGTGAAACTACAGTCAGGGGATGGGGTACCGAATATCCAGAGATCAATTTTTTGGAGATAGAAACGGTTGAGTAGCATACCAGATATTCGTTTTATATAACTGTTTGATTAATTCTACCATCCGTAATAAGTATTTTTTCCGATATTTTAAGGATGATGGGAGTTGAATAAAATATCATCCGGATTTGTGAAAAAAATGGCCCAATGCAGATTCAGTATCAGGAAGTGAGGGACTCCAATGTCAAAAATATAAATTATTAATTCAAAAAGGTTGAGGTATGAAAACACAATACTATACCGCTACGAGTATTGATGGCTATATCGCTGATGAGAACAACGGACTCGACTGGCTTTTCCAGTTTGGAGAGATAGAAAGCATGAAGGACCAGTATCCCCGGTTCGTTAATGAGGTGGGGGCTGTGGCTATGGGATCTACGACCTATGAATGGGTGGTAGAACATGAGAATCTGCATGAACGTCCGGAAAAATGGCCCTATAAGATTCCCGTCTGGGTTTTTAGTAGCCGGAAATTGCCAAAGATCGATGAAGCAGATATCCATTTCGTTCAGGGAGACGTCGCTCCTGTTCATTCCGAAATGGAGAAGGTCGCAAACGGAAAAAATATCTGGCTTGTTGGGGGAGGAGACCTTGTAGGACAGTTCCATGACTTAGGGCTTCTCGATGAAGTTATACTCAGTGTTGCTCCTGTTACACTTGGGGCAGGGGCACCGCTGTTGCCACGCAATATTACTACACCTCCAATGAAACTGGTTGACGTTCAACAACATAGCGATGTTTTTGCGGTTCTAACCTATGAAGTACAAAAAGAATCCTGATGACGGCAGCTTCAAATACGTCCGGAGCAGGAATAAGACCTTTTGAATAGTATGAAATTGTCTGTAGTAGTAAAGTTGATACGGGAGGTAGGGTACTTAAATACTTAACAGCAAACTATATAAGCCTGGAAAGCTTATAAGTAAATTCGGAATATCAAGAACACAGAATTCTTTTTGTATTCTGACTCCTGAACTCTAAGTTTAACTACTGACACACTATTTTATAATTATCCAAGTATAGGAGCTCTAAATCGGGAAGCTATTTTTAACTTAATAATCAGAGCATACCTGTTATGGGATCTGATAAAAAGACATCATTCCAGAAAACTGTAGCAAATCGTCTCTTTAAATCACGCATCATTATTATTAATGGGGAGATTACCCAGGAGTTGGTAGGTAATGTTGCGGGACAGCTTTTAGCCCTCTCCTCGGAATCCAACGAACCCATTACCTTGTTTATTCACTCGCAGGGTGGACATGTTGACTCGGGTCACGCTATTTACGATGCTATACGGTTTATTGATTCACGTGTCCGTATGGTAGGGAATGGCTGGGTAGCCAGTGCAGGGGCGTTAATCTACGTTTCTGTGCCCAAGGAAGATCGATACTGTCTGCCCAATACGCGGTTCCTTTTACATCAACCCAGCGGGGGAGCAAAGGGAAGTGGTAGTGATATTGCTATCGAGGCAGAAGAAATTGTAAAAATGAGGGAGAGATTGAACAAGATTATTGCTGAAGCTACAGGTAAGCCGATCGAAAAAGTAGCAGAAGACACACAACGCAATTTTTGGCTCACAGCTGAAGAAGCCAAAGAATATGGGTTAGTGGGTTCGATTGTTGAACAGCTTTCTGAAGTAGATTGATCGGATTAGCTTTCCGGATGCATGGTTTGTGCGTATTCCGCAGGCGTTTTCCCCACTATGGACTTGAAATCTTTTACAAAATGAGCTTGGTCAAAATATCCGAGGTCGAGCGCAAGCTGAGTTTTATCGACCTGTTTATTTTCAGCTAATAGGGCAGCGGCTTCCTGCAAACGAAAACGCATGATAACCCATTTAGGACTTACTCCCACATATCGTTTAAATAATCGTTGAAGACTCCGTTTGCCCATATTAAACTGCGCAGTTATTTGGTCTACCTTAATGAGGGATTGGTCAGTAATTATGGCGTTTATGATTCGGTTAACCTGTCGAACTTTGTCATCTTTTGGAGGCAAAAATTCTTTTAGAAATTGCTCGGTTGGTTCTATCATGTTCTCTGCTGGAGTTGCTGAGAGAATTTTTTCCTCCAACACTGAGGGCTCAACAGCAAATACTTGCATTAGGGGAAGGGTCGCATCGGAAAAAGATGAAACCGGAGATTTCTTATAGAACGGATAGAATCCTCCGGGTCGAAACTTAATTCCCAAAATTTTTCCATTTCCAGTAAGTCTCCGACCAAACTTGCCTGTAACCACTCCGTATATTTTTGTTTTCCCATGTTCAAATACAAGATGTACCGATGGGTAAGAAAGAATTTCTTGTTGATACGTTTGGTTTTCTGGCAGTTCCCATTGTACAACCCAGTAATGCTCTACAAAAAATGAGATCTCTTTAGATGGTTCAAAACGGTTCAATGTAAAATATTGATATCCTTCTGAAGGATTTAAAACTCCCTTTGGATTTCCCGGTTTCGGTTTAGCCATTTGCTTTGTCGCGTTTTTACAATATTAGTTAGTAATCAAGCACTATATTTTTTGGGAGTCAAGAGCTAAGATAATTTTAACTAAATATTTTTTGTTATGAGTAATCATGTGGGAAGTCAGCTTGAGATTGATAGTTGGGAGGAAACCACTGTCAGTCAGGTTGAAGGCGGTCCAAACGTAATCCGTGCCAGTGTAACGCAATCTTATACTGGTGATCTTGAAGGGGAGGGCAAGCTGGAATATCTAATGACAACGTTTGATGACACTTTTTCAACGTTTATCGGGACGGAACAATTTGTAGGTGAACTAAGAAATCGCAGGGGAAGCTTTGTCCTTAGCCATGAAGGTACACATGAGAACGGGATTGCAAAATCAAAGTATCATATTGTTGAGAATTCCGGGACTGGTGAACTTACTGATATTCGTGGCGAAGGCGAATTTGAAGCTACTGAACAGCAAGTTAAATTTAGCCTGGACTATTATTTCGAAGAATAGAATAGTCTAATAAGCGACTAATTGGGAAAATACGATCTCGGACTTAATTACTAACTATCCCTAGGTATCAGAAAAGTTCAAAACCTAACGACCAGCCAATCCACCAGCGCAATTGGTTGCTGCCTGAAGAATGGGTATAGACAGTATACGGAACCTGGTCTGATGCTAATTCCTGGTCAGAAATTAGCAAGTTTACACTGGGACCGAAGAAAATACGGACGCCTTTCGTAAATGTCCGGATGCGGTGCACGCGCCACTGGATATGATTACTGACCTCAGTAGTCCATTTTGCGTCATGGTTTAAGTGATAATTAATAAGGTCCGTTTCAAGCCCTTCTCCATGTTGGTTGAAGGAGTAATGGTAACCAATGCCCAGGCCAACCTGCCAAAAGTCATTGCCATAAAAGGGATTGTAACCGATACTAACGATATTATAAACTTCTTCTGTTCCAAGCCGTATCCCTCCATTAATAAAACCGGTTTCACTGCTCCAGATATCAAAATCAAATCGTCCGTTTTTGACGATGCTGAGAAGGCCAATCGGAGTTCCCCCATTGTTTTCCCCTACAAGGTTTAGAATGCCGATCTGGGTGCCTTCCTGTTCTTTGGCAGTATTGAGTACCCCGATTTGGGTTCCCTTCTGATTTCGGGCAATATTAATAGGAGCAATATTCAGCCCCTTCGTTTGACGAGTAATATTAAGACCTCCGACAACCATTAAGCCATTCGTATGGTTCTGGGTTAAATTGGCAGCACCCGCAAAGGATGCTCCTCCTGAAAATGTGTGCGTAATATTGAGTGCTCCGGCAAATAGTAATCCCCGGGCTTGTTGCTGGTTATAATTAATAGCTCCCGACATTTGTAGTCCACGAATATCGTAACGATTGCCATTAAATACCGATCCCAATTCAACTCCTTGGAACCGACCGTTATATCCACCGATAATATTTAAGGAAAATTGTGATGATGAATGGGAATCAGAGGTACTGAGTCCCGGGACAAAAGAGATTTGTATTGTACTTTCGTTATTCGAATTATGGTCGGATTGGGCCCAGACGAATTTTGAAAGACTTATCAAGAAAATAAATAGAATTGAAGCGTAAGAACGAATTTTTAGAACTCGTGACATAAAAAATCCAAATATTAATTTTGATAATTCATCAATGATAAAATGCATTGCATCTTAGCAGACAATATTACACACATCTAAAAAGGGATAACTATTCTCTTTTTGATGTTAATTTTATTGGATATAGTGAATAGAAGTAGCTATTCATGCCCAACTGTTATTAGAACCCTATCAGTTTGAGAATGAACTATCTATTTGAAAACTGAAATGAACTGATCTCTAATCGATAATAGCGTGGGAAATTTACAGTGAGTGGAAGTGTAAGATTCATCTAAAGCTATACTAAGGGAAGGACTAAAAGCTACACTTTAGGAAGAGTAAAATAATAAGCTTAGGTAAAATAATTAGATTATACCGCAACGGCCTCTTTGTTGTATTTATCGCGGTATTCAACCGGAGTCAGGCCGGTAATCCGTCTGAATAAATTCCGAAACGATTTGGTATCGGAGTAACCGACATCATACATAACTTCTGAAACATTCTTACGCGTAGATTCCAGATCTTTTTTTGCGGCCTCTACTTTTACGCGTTGCTTGTATTCGGTTACGGTATTATGGGTAGCTTTTTTAAATCGTCGTTCAAGGGTCCGCCGACTCATGGCTAATTCTTTTGCCAGCTGATTGACCTTAATATCATCCTGATAGTGATTTTCAATATACTTTTGTGCCTGTATAATCTTCTCATCTTCATGATCTTTTTGTCCCTCAAATATGATAAATGCAGACTGACTGTTACGGTCAATATCCAGTGAGAATGCCTTGGAGGCCAAGATGGCCGCTTCACGTCCGGCGTATTTTTCTATAATATGTAGCAGCAGATCCGTAAAGGCGTAGGCGCCTCCACTGGTATAAATACCGTCTTCTTCGGTCATGATCTTTTCATCTACAACATCGACCTCAGGATACATTTTTCTGAAGTTATCAGCATGCATCCAGTGCGTAGCGCATTGTTTACCATTCAGAAGACCTGTAGCCGCCAAAAAGAAAGCTCCGACACATAAGCTGGCCACTTCCGCCCCCGCTTTATATTGATCTACAATCCAGGGAATAAAGTCTTTGTTTTCTTCAATTCCTTTGCGTGGGTCGTCATGGATCGCGGGAATAACAATCAGGTCTGTTTTATCGACATCCTCAATCAGGCAGTCCGCATTTACCGCAAACAAGCCGGTCGATTGTCGGGTTTCTTTTTCAAGTCCCACCAGATGTACGTCAAAAATCGGATTCTTACTCTTTTCGGCCATGATTCCGTTGACCTGATTAAATATTTGGTGCGTTCCACCGATATTGACCACACTGGTGTGTCCGCGTGGCACAAGTATGGATATATGTTTCATGATCAGGACACTTGGTTAAAAGTTATTGGTAATGCGTTACTACTGTCTGGTACCACTGTAACGAATAACTATTAATAATGCTACTAAAACTGATTGTCGCAATCAACCTGTGAAAATGGCGTAAATGCACCGCGCAGGGTAGCTATTTTACAATTATATTTATTCACAGAACAAAATAACTGACAAAACAGAAAGGGATTATGAACAACGTCTTGTTAACTCAATTTGACCTGCACCAGCGGTTATATAATAACGTATTGGATGGTTTTACTGATGAAGAAACCAATCAACGGCTTCACGATGATCAGAAGATAAACCAAGTAAAATACTTGGCCGGACATCTGCTGAATTCGCAATACGGACTGGCGATGATTGCCGGATTAAATCCGGAGTTAAAATGGAACGATCTTTTTGCCGTAATGGGACAGTCAGAGGCCAAAGACGATTTGAATACCCTGATATCGAAGAGATCAGAGCTGAATGGAATCGGTTGTATGAACCTACCCGCCACGGATTGAAAGAATTAACCCCTGAAATGTTCAATCAAGTGTCACCGGCACCTTTTGATCAAGTAGCAGAAACTGCTGGAGAACTCTGGGCTTTTATCAATCACCATACGGCCTACCATATTGGTCAGATTGGAATTTTGCGGCGAGGTTTTGGAAAGCCACCCATGAGTTTTGACTAAATCATTAATCAATTAACTAAAAAATTAAAACCAGACTATTATGGATACTCAAATTTTTGTAAACCTCCCGGTTAAGGATCTTGAAAAATCTAAAACCTTCTACAAGCAGCTTGGTTTTTCTATCAATCCACAGTTTACCGACGAAACCGCGGCCTGCGTGGTCATTTCCGACACGATTTATGTGATGCTGTTAACGCATGACAAGGCTAAACAGTTTA